>JAJYOQ010000424.1 GCA_021796135.1 Bacteroidota bacterium | reverse complement strand
TTGAAAAAAATCTTTTTGAAAATGGGACAATAATTCTGAAATTTTTTCTAAATCTATCCAAGGACGAACAAAAACGCAGATTTCTCGAAAGGATCGACACACCGGCAAAAAATTGGAAATTTTCAGATACTGATCTAAAGGAAAGGGAGTTTTGGAATGAATACCAGAAATGTTTCGCTGAAGCTATTTCTTCAACAAGTAAGGATTATGCTCCATGGTTTATAATTCCGGCAGACATAAAATGGTTTGCACGGCTTGCAGTCTCTTCTATTATTATAGATACCATGAAAAAGCTAAATCTTCAGTACCCTAAATTAAATAAACAACAAGAAGAAAATTTAAAGTTATATAGAGACAAATTAGAAAATAATTAGAAAGAATATAATTTTAATTAATTTCGTGCAAATCTTTTCCATATAAAATAGACCGGAATACCCAATAATACTATTGCCATTCCCGGCCAAGTATACATCGGCTTGAAAATTAAAAGGTCTATTGAAATTGCAGCAGCAGCTAAAATATAAAGTGCCGGTATTACCGGATAGCCCCAAGCTTTGTATGGGCGCTCAACATTCGGTCTTCGCTTCCTCAAAATGAAAATTCCGGCAATAGTAAGAATATAAAAAATAAGCACTGCAAATATTACATAATCTAAAAGATCACCATAAGTTCCCGAAAGACACAATAAAGAAGCCCAACCTGCCTGGACGATAAGCGCAATTCCCGGTACGGAATTTTTATTTATTGATCCGATTTTATTAAAAAATAATTTATCTTTTGCCATAGCATAATAAACACGCGCTCCGGCAAGGATTAATCCGTTATTGCACCCGAAAGTTGAGACCATTATTAAAACTGCCATAATAAATACAGCCGGAGTTCCGAATATCATTGAAGATGCTGATGTAGCTACCCTATCGCTTAAAGCAAATTGGATTCCTCTTCCGATTTCATTAATTCCTGCAGGACTGCCTTTTAAAGGCAAAACTATTATGTACGCAACATTTGCACCAATATAAAGGAGAGTTACTATTGAAGTTCCCAGAAACAAACTTAAAGGTATATTTCTTCTAGGGTTCTTTACTTCAGCTGCTGTAAAAGTTATGTTGTTCCATGCATCACTTGAAAAAAGAGAACCAACCATCGCAACACCAATTGCAGCAAGTAGCATTGAACCTGATAATGATTCGACAGAAATTATTTTCCCGTTTGAAAAATGAGTCCAGCTTGCATTCCAGAAATTAGAAAAATTAGCTCCGATTGCCGCAGCATTCTTCCCAATAAAGATAGCAAGAAGTATGAGTCCAAATAAAGCAATGACTTTAGAAAACGTAAATATATTCTGAACTATTTTCCCTGTACGCACTCCTCTAATATTAGAAGATGTAAGCACAATTACGCTTAGAATTGCAAGTAATTGAGCAGCAGATATTTTTAATCCGAATATTGAAAACAAAATATTACTTTCACTAAACCACGGGATAATAACCGCTGTGTATTTAGCAAAGGCGACAGCAACTGCTGCAATAGTGCCGGTTTGTATAACCAAAAACAGTGTCCATCCATATAAGAATCCGACTAACGGATTATAAGCTTCACGAAGATAAATATATTGCCCGCCGGCATGTGGAAGCATCCCGGCAAGTTCACCATAGCTCAATGCAGCAGTAATTGTAATTGCACCTGTAATCAGCCAGACAAGAAGAAGATAGCCGGGAGAACCTACTGTTCTAGCAATATCAGCACTAACTATAAATATCCCCGAACCGATCATAGATCCAATGACTATCATCGTCGAATCAATTAGCCCAAGTTCACGTTTAAATTCCTTAGTATGATTTTCTTCTGAAGCAGAAATTATTTTATTCATGCCTTACTTTCTTTTATAGAAAAATTATACATATAGAATTATAAAAACTAAATTAAACCCGCGATAATATTTATAAACAGAGCTAGAATAGCCGTATTAAATGCAAAAGAGAGTAAACCGTGAAGCAGAACCAGGCGTCTCATTCTTTTTGAGGTAACTTGCACATCTGACACTTGACAAGTCATTCCTATTACAAAAGAAAAATATGCGAAGTCAATATAATCAGGATTATTCTCGTTCGGAAATTCAAGTCCGCATTCAATCTCTTTTTCATTAGTAACATTTTTATCGCCATAATAAATGTGGGCATAACGTAGGGAATATAAAGTATGAATTAGCATCCAGGAAAAAACTACCGATATTACCGCCAGAAAAATCGGGAAAGAAACACTTCCGCTTGAATTACCTTTTTCGGAACCGAGTACGTATCCGACAGCTAGTAAGCTTATACAAGATGCACTTATTACAAGTGTAAAAATCGTAGTAAGGCTTGAATCCTGAGATTTTGCTTTTTGACGAATCTCATTCACTTCAGTATTGGAAATAGAAATCCACCCTAGAATAAGAGTGACTAGCGCGAATATATCCCATGAAAAGACTAAAATTGTCGGAGTTGAAAAATAATTTTTGAATATAAAAAAAAACAGAATGGAAGCAAAGATGGACAAAATTGAACGATGATGCGCGTCTAATTTACTTATCTTTTTTAAGGCGCTCATTATATGAGAATACTCGATTGAATAAGATGGAAAAAACACATTCCCGGAAAAGAATATCCCGGGAATGTTATTATATTAAACCAAATTAGCGTCTTCCGCCGCCGCCGCCACGACCGCCTCTGCTATCACCACCACCGCCTCGACGATTTCCACCACCGCCGCCGCCGTGTCTTTCACCATTGCGAGGTCTAGCTTCATTTACGGTAAGTTTCTTACCTTTAAGATCTTTTGTATTTAATTCGTTCATTGCTTTTTGAGCTTCTGAAACGCCCGGCATTTCAACGAATCCAAATCCTTTGGATTCCTGGCTAAACATATCTCTAATTACTTTTGCGCTTTTAACTTGTCCGTAATTTGCAAAAAGTTCTTTTAAGTCATCATCAGTAACGTCGCGAGATAGATTGCCGACAAAAATGTTCATTGTAACTCCTAGATTTTTATTAATAGTGTTTTATTAAGAATTAGTAAGCATGAGTTAAAAAGGAGAAACAAATCCTGCCGAGCAAATAAGGAGATAGAAGTTATGTTTGAAAGCTTTTTACTTATATTCTAATTCTTTAAGAACCAATTTAGTTTAAATTTTTCAATCATACAAATTTGTTTTTATCAATTTTTGCTATTTTTGCGGTGAAAAGTTCCAAATTTTGCTTATTTTAATGAAAAGCATAGTGAAAGTTATAATAGGTTATATAAGGATATTAAAATTATGGAAAAATCTGAAATTAAAAAGAATTATAAGAATTCATTAACACCTATGGGTGTTTATCAAATAAAAAATCTTGTTACAGGCAAAATATTTATCGGCGGCAGTAAAAACCTTCAAGCACGAATTAACAGACATAAATTTGAATTAAAATTCGGGAGCGAAGCAATAAAGGAATTGCAGGAGGATTATAACAAATACGGCGAAGAAAATTTTACTTTTGAAATTATTGATGAGTTAAAACCTAAAGATGAACCTGGGATAAACTATAAAGAAGATATTGAAGTACTTGAACAGCTTTGGCTTGAAAAACTTCAGCCGTTTGATGGAAAAGGATACAATTTGAAAAATTAGGATCATGATAATATTTGATGTATGTTTGTTATTGTAAGACAGTAAGTTTAGAAGTAAACATCCCGATTTATTCTGGGTGAGTGTAGAAGTAAACGCATTTCGTTCAACCCCTTCATAAAATATCAAAGCCCTGTCAAAAACAAATAATCAATTAAATACAAAAGGAGCATCTGTTATGGCAGAGCGCAAACAAGGATCTGTTAAATGGTTTAACAGCACAAAAGGTTTTGGTTTTATTAAGCAGTTAAGCGGAGATGACGTTTTTGTTCATTTCAACGCTATTATTGGCGACGGACACAAATCTTTAGAAGAAAATGATAAAGTTGAATATTCGGTTACTCAAGGTGCAAAAGGATTGCAGGCATCAGATGTAAGACTTATCAGAGAAAAAGCTTTCTAGTTCTTTCTTATTTCATTTGGAGTTGGTATATGATGGGTTCGGGGAT
>JAJYOQ010000033.1 GCA_021796135.1 Bacteroidota bacterium | reverse complement strand
ACTGCATCATAGTTATCCGTTTCTGATTAATGGAAAGAGCTTTAGATTGAAAAATATATCAAAAAATAACTAACTTAGGCTGGTCAATTTTGGCCGGATTTTTGGTCAGTTTTCGCCGGATTTAACAACTAATAAGTATTTTTTTCAGGCTACTTGAAGTGTTTCTTGTCCCTTTTCCCAATTACATGGACAAAGTTCATCAGTTTGAAGAGCATCCAGAACTCTAAGAACTTCTTTTACGTTCCTTCCTACATTCAAATCATTTGCGCTTACCCATCTGATAATTCCATGTGGGTCAACAATGTAAGTAACTCTATAAGCTACTTTTTCATTTGATTCAAGAATACCCAGCGATTCCGCTAATGATTTTGAGGTATCTGCAATCAAAGGAAATTTAAGATCTTTTAAGTCTTTATGATCTTTTCTCCAGGCAAGATGCACAAATTCGGTATCTGTTGATGCACCTAGTAATTGAGCATCTCTATCTCTAAATTCTTCAAAATTTCTATTGAACTCTGCTATTTCTGTAGGACATACAAAAGTAAAATCTTTTGGGTACCAGAACATTACCATCCATTTGCCGGAGTTTATATGATCTTGTGAATTAATTTCGGAAAATTCTTTCCCTTTTTCTAATGATACAACTGCAACTTTTTTGAACTCGGGGAATTTTGCCCCTATTGACAAAAGGTTACTCATAATTTGATCCTCTTTTTAGTTTTAAATGATTAATTTGTTTAGAACAAATTTAATTCTTGTTCAAAGGTGATTCAAATAGATAATAGCTATTGGCTTATAGCTTTTACCTATTGAAATAATTTTTGTGATTGTGAAGTTTTAAACATAAGAGTTAAACATCATCTAATTTCCATTCTGCTTTGCTTTATTTATATTTGCTTTATTAAGAATATGACGCTTTCACAATTATATTATATCGTTGCAGTAGATAATTTTAGGCATTTCAGCACTGCCGCAGAACACAGTTTTGTTACTCAACCGACTCTCAGCATGCAAATACAAAAGCTTGAAGAGGAGCTCGGGATAATTATATTTGACCGCAGTAAACAGCCAGTAATTCCGACTGAAATCGGAGAAAAAATTCTTAAACAAGCGCGAACAATTTTACGTGAATCAGAACGACTTCAAAATATTGCAGAAAATGAAACAGGTGAATACTCAGGTTCATTAAAAATAGGAATTATTCCTACTATAGCTCCATACTTATTGCCATTATTTCTACTACCATTTACAGAAAAATACCCTAATCTCGAAATTATTATAGATGAAATTACTACCGGTGAAATTATTAAAGGAATTCATAAGGATTTGATTGACGTTGGAATTCTTGCTTTACCTTTAAATGATCAGGACATTGCTGAAAGATCTCTTTATTTTGAACCTTTTTTGGCATATATCGGCAGCAAGCATCCTCTTTTTAATAAAGAAAAGGTTGATATTGAGGATTTATCTACAGATGATCTTTTGCTTCTGAAAGAAGGACATTGTTTGAGAGGGCAATCTTTAAAATTATGCAGTTCTACAGAAAAAGAGTGGAGTCAAAAAAATCGTAAAATATTGTTTGAAGGCGGTACTCTTGACACTTTAATAAAGCTAGTTGAACAAAATTTCGGCATTACTTTATTACCATATTTGGCAGTTCAAAATTTTGAAAACCAGAAAAGCAAATCCATGATTCGTGAATTTAATTCGCCCGTTCCGAAAAGAGAAATAGGATTAGTATACAGCAAAGCTTTTTTGAAACGTCATTTAATTGATGCATTGGCAGTTGAAATAAATAAGATTATACCAAAAAGTCTCCTATCGAAAGAGAACAGTTTAATAGTATAAAATATAAATTCTAATATTTTGAGTTAAAAATGTTTGTTACCAAAAATAAAATAAATTTCCATGATTGCGATCCGGCGGGGATTTTATTCTTCGGCAGAATTTATGAAATTTGCCATTCCGCTTATGAGGATATGATAAGTTCATTCGGTCTGAGTGAAAATTATTGGGATAATCCAATTTATATAGTGCCAATATTAAGAAGTGAAGCTCATTATCATAAACCATTGAAGCATGGGGAAGAAATATCGGTTCAAATTTTAGTAAAAACTCTTAAAGAATCTTCATTTGAATTACAATATGAAGTATTTAATTCGAAAAAAGAATTATGTGTTGCTGCTTATACTGTGCATGTCTTCGTTGATAAAATCACCTGGAAAAAAAAGGCAATGAGCATTGAAGCTGCAGAATGTTTTAAAAAATTTCTTGAGCAGAAATCCTAATTTTTAAACATTTCTCTTAATTGCTGTTTCCTGATTTTGCCTAACTCTGTTTTAGGTAATTCTGTAACATAAAAGATTTTTTTTGGAAATTTGAAAGAAGAAATCTTATTTTTTAAAAATAATTTAATTTCTTCTAATGAAAGCTTTATATTATCCTTTGAAACAAGAGCTGCCGCGATAACTTGTCCCCATTCACGATCAATTAACCCAAACACTGCGGCTTCCTTTATACTCGGATGTTTTAGTAATTCATTTTCTATTTCTAAAGGGTTTACATTCTCGCCGCCTGAAATAATTAAATCATTTCTCCTAGCCCGGACATACAAGAAATCATCCTTATCTAAGAAGCCAAAATCTCCCGTATAATAATACCCATTTATAAATTTCTTTTTGGTTTCAGTATAATTATTTAAATACCCCTTTGCAACCGATTTACTTTTTATTGCAATTTCTCCTTCAACTCCATTGGGAAGAATATTTTTATTATCGTCAACAATAATTATATTGTTCGGGTATAAAGCTTTTCCTGCAGATCCATTCTTTACTTCAAACTGTTCGGGCTTTAATATTGAAACAAAAGATGAAGTTTCTGTAGCTCCAAATGATAATGAGACTTGCCATCCAGACTTTATTGCACTATCTACAAGATCCTGATCTATTAAACCTCCTCCTAATAAAACATTACGAAGCGATTTGTTAGGTTTTTTCCCTAAATCAATTAACCTTTTTAGTTGAGTTGATACAAATGATGCATGACTTGGGTCAAATGACGTTAAAGCGATCCCCAAATTATTGATTTCTAAATTGTCGGCTATTATCAATGTCAATCCAAATAAGACAGATCGAATAATTATAGAAAATCCGCCGATATGATAAAAGGGAAGACTTGCTATCCAACTGTCATTTGGACGGTGATTAAAATATTGATTCCCAATTTGAGCGCTTTCTATAAGATTATTAAAGCTTATTTCCACTCCTTTTGGTTTTCCGGTTGAACCTGATGTAAAAACAATAATGGCATTTTCATTAAGGTCGACTGAAGTTAAATTATGCGAAGCGTTTTCTTTGACTTCGAATGGGTAATAAATTTTGTCAGTTTTCCCAGTATAAAAAGAATCCGATAAATTATTTGAAATCAGAATGAATTTACAATTTGCAATTTGCAACAGCTCTTCAACTTCGTCATTAAGCAAACGTATATTGATTACCACAGGAATTGCCCCAATTTGCCAAAGAGCAAAGGTTACTATAACAAAATGATAAGAATTGTCTCCTGTAATACCTATATAATCATTTTTCTTTATACCAATTTGTTCTAAGTACGAAACCGATTTTATGATCTGAATATTAAGTTCATCATAAGTTAGCGATGAAGAGGTAGTCTTTACAGCAATTTCATTAGGCGGAAAAATATTTTTTATTCCAAAGAATTGTTGTGCAAATGTCATCTGAAAAATTATTTATTTGTTATTAAAGAGATTTTGCCGTTTAAAACGGGATAAGGATTTTTATATAGATCAGATCTTAGAAATCGGGCAGTATCTAAGCCATGTGCTATTTCGTCTATAATAGTAGATGCTGCAAAGATTGCTAGCGATCTTCCTAAGGATGTTTCAAAAGAAGAAGATATTATTACTTTTAGGTGTTGTTCTTCGGCAGCTTCAATTATTTTTAAAGTTGTAATAATACCGCCTAATAACATTGGTTTTAGCACTAATGCTTTTATAGATTTTGATTCAATATATTTCATCGCGTCATCAAAATTTCTCACCGATTCATCAACGGATAGGGGAATATTTGTTTTATACGAAAGTTTTTTAAAACTTAAAAGATTATTTACAGGTTGTTCAATGAACTCGATATTTAAATTTTTAAGTCTACTAGCATTAGAAATTGCTTCCTCAATGTCCCATTTTCCGTTAACGTCAATCCTGATATTAATTTCATTCCCCAATGCTGTTCGCATTGCACTTAGACATTCTAAATCTTCATCAAAGTTATTTCTTCCAACTTTTAATTTAATCGTTGAATATCCGCTATTTACTAATTCTAATGCTTTTGCAACTGTCTCTTCCGGTTTCAGAATCCCAATTATTCCATTGACTTTAATTGACTTTTTTGACGAACAATTAAGTACTTCATTTAATGAAATATTCGCTTCAGTGCAAAAAAGATTTAATAAAGCTTGTTCAATACCGTGCCGGAAAGCCGGCAGATGAGAAAAATCACGCAGGTTATTATCTAAGCTTTGAATAAAATTATTAGGCTGTAAATGCAAATTTGAATTGAAATTTTTAATTGCTTTTTCTGCCTGGTCTAAACTTTCAGAACCAAATTCAGGCAAAGGTGTAATCTCACCGAATCCTGTATGACCGTTACGGTGCAATTTTACTATGAATCCTTTTCGTTCCTGAATTACAGCTTTAGATGTAATTATAGGTTCATTAAGCTGAATAGTGAAGCTTGAAAATGTTAAATCAATTTTATTCATAATGCCAGACCGGCGGCAAAGAGAATTCCGAAAATTGCAGAAAATTTTGCTGTTAATTCTAAAGTTTTGTTTAGCTGCAGCCCCTCAAATGTATAAATCATTAAAATTAATCGATAAGCCAGCGGTATAGTAATATATGGGAGAAAAATCCAAAAATGAAAATGAAATACAAAAAATAATATTACCGGTACCGCAAATGAAATAATTAGGAAAAAAATAAATTGATAACGGGTAAAATTCCTACCTAACAAAACTGCCAAAGTGTTTTTTCCCGCAGCTTTATCTTCTTCAATATCACGGTAATTATTAATTATGAGGATATTAGTAATTAGAGCTCCTACCGGGATAGAAGCCAGGAAAGATAAAAAGGAAAATTCTTTCGTATGCAGGAAATATGTTCCCATAGTACCTACAACTCCAAAAAACATAAAAACGAAAATATCTCCAAGTCCGTTATATGCAAGAGGGAAAGGTCCGGCTGTGTAGGCAATTCCGGCAATTATTGAAATAACTCCTATTACTAGTATTACAATTCCAGCTGATTTGACTAAATAAAGGCCAAATAAAAAAGATAAAAAGAAAATAAGAAAACTACCCATTTTCATTTCCGAAACTGTAATTAAGCCTGAAGATAAAACTCTTAATGGACCTTTTCTTTTATGATTATCTGCACCTTTAAGGAAATCATATAAATCATTTGTAAAATTTGTTCCAATTTGAATTAATAGGGAACACAGCAAAGCTATTAGTGAATTCAACAGTATAAATTTTCCGCTGTTTATGGCAAGAGCAGATCCTACAATAACCGGAACGAATGCAGCTAATAAGGTTTTTGGTCTTGCTGCCAGCAGCCAACTTTGAAATTTTGTAATATTTTGTAAATCTTGATTCATATTTTTTATGGTAATTTAGGAAATTTTCCAAAATTGGGACTTCGCTTTTCAAGGTAAGCATTCTTTCCTTCCTGTGCCTCTTCACTCATATAATATAATAATGTGGCATTACCTGCAAGTTCCTGAATTCCCGCTTGTCCGTCAAGCTCTGCATTAAAAGCAGACTTGAGTAGTCTTAAAGACATAGGACTGTGTTGTAGGATCTTCTTTGCCCATGCAATTCCAGTATTTTCTAATTCTTCAACGGGTACAACTTTATTAACCAAACCCATATTAAGAGCTTCCTGTGCATTATACTGCTCACACAAAAACCATATTTCACGAGCCTTTTTCTGACCGACAACTCTTGCTAGATAACTTGAGCCAAATCCTCCGTCAAAACTGCCTACCTTTGGTCCTGTCTGACCAAATATTGCATTATCTGCAGCAATAGTCAAATCACAAACAACATGAAGCACATGACCGCCTCCGATTGCATATCCGGCAACTAATGCTATTACGGGTTTAGGAATACTTCTAATTAGTTTTTGCAGGTCAAGAACATTTAACCGCGGTACTCCGTCATTGCCCAAGTATCCTTTATCACCCCGAATTCTTTGATCTCCGCCGGAGCAAAAAGCGTATTTCCCGTCTTTGCTAGGCCCTTTTCCGGTCAATAAAATAACTCCAATTGACTGATCTTCTCTGGAGTTTGAAAAGGCATCATACATTTCTGAAACTGTTTCAGGTCGAAAAGCATTACGTACCTCCGGTCGATTTATGGTAATTTTTGCAATTCCGTCCATTTTCTCAAAAATAATATCTTGATACTCTTTAGATTTTTGCCAATTTAACATCATTTTATACCTTAATTTTTTGCAAGTGGAAAAATATAGAAAAGTTTATAAAGTTAGAATTCACTTAGAAAAGTATTAATTTCTTCAATAAATTTTTTAGATTGTTCAAAATGAGTATTATGTCCGCAATCTTTTAGAATATAGTGACTGGCTGCCGGAAAAAGTTTATTCATTTCGCTGTTAATTTCGCAATATTTATTATCTAATTCACCGGTAATAAGTAAAGTCTTAGGGTAAAAGGATGGAAGTTTTTCATATAAAGGGATCATTTTGCCAGTTCCGAATCCATTAAGAATATTCATCAATCCGATCTTATTATTTTGAAGCTTTTTTTCTCTGACTTTTATTAAAACTTCCTTCGGGAGTTTTTTTTGTGTTGAGAATAAATCAATATTCATCCAGTAATCAATAAATTTATCAATTGGATTATCATTAATAAATTTAACTAATTTTTCGTCTTGTCTAATTCTATCTAGACGAAGAGATTCTTCTTTTATTCCGGCAGTAGCACTTTCCAAGATTAAAGCACTAATCATTCCGGAATTTTCTATTGCAAAGTTTAGGGCTGCTCTGCCTCCCATAGAATAGCCCGCCAAAATTACCGGTTTATCAGTTAATTGTGAAATGATAAATTTTAATTGCGTATTTATGGATGCAGCATCATAGTATGAAATATTATTTGGTGAATCACTTTTACCATGCCCGATTAAATCTAGAGTTATGCATTGGAAATTATTATCTAGAGAAGGTATTATTTCGTCCCAATCAGATGAACTTCCCGTAAATCCATGTAAAAAGAGAATAATATTCTCTTTGTCTAAATTGGATATTGCTCCTTCAGCATATAAGGAGAAATCTTTTAATTTGATATACATTAGTTTAAAGATGTTTTGAAATTAATTAAACATTAATTACCGGAAAGGGAAATATCAACTTTGTTCCAAAATTTCCTGCGCAATTTTAGAGACTGAACTGCGTTAGTTTTAATTTCGATAACAGTTAAGGTTTTCTTTTTTGTTGATTGGTTAAAAATCTTGCGGAATTGAAGCCAGTTTTTTGCGGAATAAAAATTACCGCCATAAGCGTTTACAAGTTTTGAAAAATTTAATTTATGCGGGACGACAAAATAGTCTTTAAATATTTTACCATAGCTTGAGATAGGCAGTACTTCAAAAATTCCTCCTCCGTTATTATTAACTAAAACTATTGTCAATGATGATTTAATCTTTTTAGAGATTAAGAGGGAATTGAGATCGTAATAAAAAGCAAGATCTCCGGTTAACAAAATAGTAGGTTTATTATATGCTGCAGAAATACCAAATGCAGTTGAAGAGATCCCATCAATCCCGCTGGCACCTCTATTATTATAAACGTTAATGATTTTATCTTTTTTAGAAGCAAAATAATCAAAATCCCTTATGGGCATGCTATTGGATAACATAATGTTGGAATCATTCGGGACAGCTTCCAATATTTCTTCGATAACCCTGCATTCATTTAAAAAGCTAGCTTTATTAATAATATTGTTCCGAATTTTCGATGATTTTTCTTCTGCGTTTAATATAAATGACTGCCAATCAGTCAATTTCCTATTGAATTTTTTTAGATCAAGGACATTATTCATTTCCTTACAAAATTGCTGAGGTTCACATTTATAAGCAGCTTTAGCCTTTCCGGCAGGGTCGAACCAATCTCCAAATTCATTGAACATATACCTTTCCGCCTGACTGGTCTTTAAAAATGTTTCCAAACCCTTGGATATAACTGTTCTTCCGAATTGAATTATTACTTCCGGCTGAAGCTTTTTAGAAAAATTAGATGAACGCAGCATTGAATCAAAATTAGTAACAATATTTGATTTAATATGAAGTCCGAATCTTAATTGCGATGTACCGTCTGCAAAAATAGGATAGCGCAATTTGTTTGATAGATCATTGCATTCTTTAATAAATTCTCTGCTAAAATTGCCTGGTCCGCAAATAATTATTCCATTAACTTTCAAAGTAACTAACTTATATATATTATTAAACCAGGGTCTTTTGGAATACTGTATATTTTTATCTTTTAATAATGAATTACCTTTAACTATAGCTTCCTTATTAAAGATTAAAGACTTTTCATCCACTTCATCGGTAAAAGTATTGGGTTCGAATGGTTTCTTGAAAGGGAAATTTATATGAACAGGACCTTTTGCTATAAGCATGCATTTATTGACTGCCAATCGTGCGGCAGCTTTAAGGGAAGCAATATCTTTATAAACAGGAGCAGGCAAGCCAGTATCATAAAACCACCTAATATGGTTTTTATACATATTATTTTGATTTATGGTCTGATTAGCACCGCGTCCGCGAAGTTCAGCCGGTCTATCAGCTGTGCAAATAATTAAAGGAACCCTTTGCTGATAGGCTTCTATAATTGCAGGATAAAGTTCGGCAGTAGCCGTTCCTGATGTGCAGACAACTGCAACCGGAGAATTGATTGATTTAGCAAGCCCTAATGCAAAAAAACCGCTGCTTCTTTCGTCGACATGAACAAATGATTTGATTTTCTTATTGCCTGCAAATGCCAGAGTCAATGGAGTATTCCTTGAACCGGGAGATAAAGATGCATATTTAATTCCGCAGGAAACTAATTCATTAACAAAGGCTTCAGCCCAAATAGTATTACGATTAATTTTGAGTTTCATTGAATAAAGATAGAATTGTTTTCAATTTTAATTCTGTTTCCTGGTATTCTAATTCGGGATCAGAATTTTCTACAATACCACAGCCCGCAAATGCAATTAATTTATTATTTAAGGATAAAGCAGAACGAATTCCTATGACAAATTCACCTTCATTATTAAAATTAAACCAACCGACTGTACCTGAATAAAGACCTCGTTTATATCCTTCTAACTTTTTAATTAATTGAAGGGCTGTATCCTTAGGAATACCGCAAACTGCAGGAGTAGGGAATAATTCTTTTAATAAAAGCATCATTGAACTATTATCGTTCAATTTCGCTGAAATCTTTGTCCATAAATGCTGAATATTTGCAAGTTTCCTTATCTTATTATTTGGCAGAATTGTAAAATCCTTTGTGAAATTTATTATTGAGCTTCTTATATGATCAATTACAAAATTATGTTCATTAAGATTCTTTTTATCGGATAAGAGATTATTTTCAATTATTAAATCTTCTGAATCATTTTTGCCTCTAGGAGCAGAACCGGCTAGTGCATCAATTTCTATTTTCCCCTCTGTAAATTTAGCTAATCTTTCCGGAGTCGCTCCAAAAAATGAGGACTTTCCATGATGATTAATAAATAGATAAGTATCGCCATAATCTTTTCGAAGTCTTTTCAGGACAGTATAAAAATCCGGTTCCTCGGTTAATAGTAAATCGACTCTTCTGGATAGAACTATCTTATTTACTTCTTTTTCTGAAATTTTTTCAAGAGCTTCTACTACTAGGTTTTTCCATTTCTTTTTATCTTTCGGCGAAGAACCTAAAGAATGTAGAATTTTACTTGCCGGTTTCTCTTTTGGCTGAAAGTTATTATTAAAAAGTTTTTCTAGCTTAGATGTAAACTTGTTAATAATGATACTTTTAGGAAATTCAGATGAATAAACAAAATTAAATAATAAAAATCTTTGCTCTTTCGTCTTAAAAAGTAAAACTTCCGGCACAAACCATGTGCTATCATTAAAATCGCTCCAATCATTATCAGCATGTTCAACCGCAAACTTGATTGACCCAAGAAAAAGAGGGAAGACAATTCCGTTAAATTGAGCCCAGTTAGAATGAAATTTCTCTTTCCACTCTCTGATTTTTTTATCAGTAACAGAAAATCGTTTTTCTCCATTTTCAGTAATATTTAAAGCTTCATCCATTCCAAATATGAGAAAATTTTCATCCGGTTTTTCAAAATAAAATGATCTTTCATGAAGTTTTAATAAAAAATCAAATTTATTTTCAAGATTTGACGCTGGATAATTTAATGCAAAACTGACCAGATAGCTAGGGAGGTTATTCTTTTTAATTAGGTTTTCTGATTCGGAGAGAAATTTTGTAAATAAGCTCACCGATGATGAAATAAATTCTTCCATTTACGATATTTTTCTAGTTTGAAATTTAAATTTATAAAATAGTACTCAATTATAGAAAAGAATTTTGTAATCTTAAATACTTTAGAAAAAAATATCTTCTTCTGTGGATTCGAGCATTCTAAGGTAACTATCGTATCTTTTCTCTGATATTTTATTTTTTCCGACTGCTTCTATAACAGCACAACCCGGTTCATGGTCATGAGTACATGTGTTGAATCTGCATTCTTTAATATATTCAGTAAACTCAATAAAGTAGTGTCCCAGATCCTTTTTCCTAATGCCAAAAGGGTCTATTTCTCTTATTCCCGGAGTATCTATTATGTATGTGTCTTTTTTCATTTTTAACATTATGCTGGTAACTGTTGTATGCTTTCCCTTATTTGTAGAATTACTAATTTCTCCTGTAATCAGATTAATTCCGGGAAATAAGTGATTCAAAATAGAAGATTTGCCGACGCCGGATTGACCCCAAAATAAATTTCTTTTTCCGGTTATTAATTCATTGATTTCAGAAAATCCATCGCCTGTAATTTTACTTGTTAATATTGTTCTATATCCGACCTCGGAGTATAAATTTGACCATTCTGCTATTATCTCAGGATCAACAAGGTCTATTTTGTTAATTATTATAATTATATTTAAATGAGAACTCTCACCAGCAACAATTAGTCTGTCTATCGTTTTATTATTGAACTCGGGTTTAATTATACTTGAAATAATAAAAAGATTATCGATATTTGAAGCAATTACCTGTTCAAGCCGTTCACCGCGATAACTTGCACCTTGTGCTAATGGCGCTTTTCTTGAAATGTAGTTTTTTCTTTCTTCAATAAAATCAATGGCGCCTGTTCCGTCTTTCTCTAATTCAAAATTTATTAAATCTCCGACAACAGCAATACCTGTTTTATAAAGTTTATCCTTCTTTAATCGAAAATCTTTTTTGAATTTACCGCGTAAAGAGCACCTAACCTGATCTTCCTTCCCTTCAGGGAGAACATAATAATCTTTGCTTTCCGATCTACAAATAATTCCCTTGATACAAGTCTCCTATTAAAATTCACTGTTAAAATAAATTGGATTAATTACTATGTCAAATAAACATTTACGGCAATCTAATTAGCTAAATTAAATAATAAATCCGACTAAAATGTAAGAAAAGTTGAGTTAATTTATTTGGAAGCAGTTTTCAGCTGACCCGTTTACCTTTCATTAGCATATTAACCGCATCATTAAGTGATCCGGCTAGAGTTACTTCACCCGAATTAACAAAATAAATTTCATCTGCATTTTCTATAGTATTTAACCTATGCGCAATTATAACTTTTGAGCTTGTTAACGGAAGTTTGTTTAAAATAGTTTCCAGCAATAATTCAGTTACCGTGTCAATGTTAGCTGTTGCTTCATCTAGTATCAGTAAATCCGGTTTTCTCAAAATAGCTCTCATAAAAGCTATTAACTGCTTTTGTCCCAGGCTAATGCCGTCACCCGAGGTTTGAATTTTTGTATCAAGTCCAGATTCAAATCTCTCAATTAAACTTTCCAGCCCTGATTTCTGAATTTCCTCATAAAGCTGTTCATTATTATAATTTTTATAATCTGGATTGCCGTACAAAATATTTTCTTTGACATTTCCGGTAAATAGAAATGGTTCTTGTAATATAAATCCTATTTTTTTTGTTCTTTGTTCATGGGAGAATGAACGAATATCTTTCCCCTCAAGTAAAACTTTACCCTTAGTCGGGTTATATAATCTTGCTATTAAAGATGCGGTAGTAGTTTTCCCGCCGCCAGTCGGTCCGACAAAAGCATAGGTTTTGCCTCTGTACAATTCGAAATTAATATTATGTAAAACTTCTTTCCCGTTTGGATAAGTAAAGTAAACATTTTTAAATGATATAAGAGAATCAGATTTGTTATCGCTATTATCTTCAATTATAGGCATATTATTATCTAAATTCATAATTTGAGATATTCTGTCCCATCCGGCTAAAGCAACCTGGAAATTTGCCCATAAAGATGCCAGTTGTCTTAGCGGATTATAAAAGCTAGTTATATATGCCAGAAAGCTTATTAAAAGCCCAATGGAAAATATATTCTTAGAGATAAGATAAATCCCGAATGTAAGTACTATAAGTTGACCGATATTTGAAAAGAATCCATAAACAGGCATATACAAATTATTGGCAAGTCCGGCTGATATTGAGGTCAAATAATTATTCTGATTTGCTTCATTAAATTTTTTTCTAAAATAATCACGGCGGTTAAATGCGATAATTACTTTAAAATTATTAAGACTCTCCTGCACAGAAGCACTCAAATTTCCCGTACTTTTAAGATTAATTTCATTTTTACGTTTTACCCATTTTGATATAATATTAGTAAATAACCATATAATTAGAGCCGGAGAAAGTGCAGCGGCTCCTAGCGGCAAGTTGATTGAGAGTAAAAATATTCCAGCGCCTATCATAATTAGAATAAATCTTAGAAATTGCATTAATGACTGTGAAAAGAATTGATTAATCTTATCAGTATCATTATTAATTCTAGATATCAAATCACCTGCTTTGTTCTGATTGAAGAAATCAACTGGTAATGCCTGTAGTTTATTAAAAACCGCATTACGTAAGGAAAATAGCATATTCTGACCAACTGTCCCCATCAGTTTTGTCTGCAAATACCCTGCAACAAAACTTATTAGATACATTCCAAGCAGGATTCCGCTATAAGTTATTACTCCATTAAATTGTTTTGACTGAATGTATTTATCAATTACATGTCCAATAATCACCGGACTTAATAGCGTCAAAATAGCGGCAATAATCATGGCAAAAAATGCCAAGAAAAGTATTTTCTTTTCTTCCACAACGTAAGACACCAGACTTTTGACCGCCGTAAAAGTAGATCTTTTCTTTACAGACTCTTCAGAAAGTATGTTTAGATTATAGTTCATAATGGCTGGTACTTCGTTGTGAGTTATAAATTTGAATGTATTCAGGGCAGTTATCTAATAATTCTTTGTGATTTCCTGCTGCAATAACTTCTCCTTCCATAAGAAGAATAACTTGGTCATAATTTTCTATTGGAGCAATTTTTTGGGTTACTGAAATAAGTGTTATTCCCGGATAGTTCTTGCTGACATTGTTTAATATTTTATCTTCGGTTTGACTGTCAACTCTTGCCGTAAAATCATCGAGTAATAAAATTTTTGGATTAAGAGCCAATGCTCTTGCAAGCATAATTCTTTGCTTTTGACCGCCCGAAAGACTTGACCCTCTTTCTGAAACGATTGAGTTCAGCTTTTGAGGTAACTGCTCAACAAACTCATTTAATTCCGAAGTTTCCAAGGACTTCTTCAGTGACTCATCTGTAACAGTATTGCTAAATGCAATATTTTCGCGCAGACTCATATTAAACATAATGCTGTCCTGAAAAACAAATCCAACTTGTTTGTGGAAAGAATCTTGTTTATAATCATTGATGTTTCGTCCATCTAATTCAATGGTTCCTGAATTTTGTTTTATCAATCCTGTCAGCAAATATAGAAGCTGACTTTTACCGGCTGCTGTGGGTCCTATGATAGCAGTCCTAGATCCTGCCTTTATACTTATAGAAACATTCTTTAAAACAGGTTTCCCATCATATAAAAGTGAAATATCTTTTAGATTTATATTTCCCAATAACGGTTGATCTAATGTACCGGATTCAACTATATCCTGGGCTTTCAAAACTCGTTCTATCCTTTGATATGATGCTGTTGCCTGTGCAATGACATTACTCATAAATCCGATTATTATAATCGGGAAAATGAGAATTGTTACATAGCTATTAAAAGCTGCAAAGTCTCCAAGCGACATTTTTCCGTTTATAACAAAATGCCCGCCTAATGCAAGAATAGAGAGCGTAGCAAGGTTAGATACCAAAGTAATAACCGGTATTAAAGTAGCAAATAAAGTAAGAATAGAAATGCCAAGATTTTTTGCTTCTGTATTCGCCGCTAAAAACTTTTGATATTCATTTTGCTGGGAATTAATTACACGAATAACTGCAGCGCCTAAAATACTTTCATTAATGACCTTATTAAGCCAGTCAATTACTTCACGGCTCCTTTTAAATAATAATCGTACTTTCCTTAGAACTATAAAAAACATAATGGCTATGATTGGGATAATGCCGATGACAGTCAAAGCTAATTTCCAATCAATAGTCAGCAAAATAATTGTTGTCCCTAAAATTATAAATATAGATGAAGCGATTGATGAAACTGCCTGTGAAACAAACATTTTTACCGAATCTATATCGGATGTCATATTTGTCAATAATTTTGAAGGATTTGATTCCTGAATGAAAGTGAAACTTTGCTGAGATATTTTATTTGACAATTGTTCCCTTAAGTCACGGGCAACTCTTTCCGAAGTATAGGTCTGTACAATACTTTGAAGATATGAAAAAACAAATATTACAAATGTAGCTGCAAAGAATTCTATTGCGATGATGTTAAAAATATAATGTCCGCCTGTATAATCGTCAATTCCGCGGGAAATAATTTTAGGAATAAGAAGGTTTACTCCGTTACCGAATAATGCTAAAAGGACAAGGAGAGTAATCATTCCGGAATATGGTTTTAATAATGAAGAAATTTTCGGTTGACCTTCTTCATTAGTATGTTTTTGTTTTATATTAATCTCCGTTATTAAATCTGTAAATTATTAAATGAAAAATAATAAAAACCACTTAGTTTATTAAATGCCATTAGGTGAGCACTGTCTCAAATTAACTAAAAGTTCTTAGGTATCTTAAAATTGACAGGGAATATTTTTATTAATAAATTAGCAATTAATTTGAAATATATAAATAATCTTAATCTATTATGAGCAATTTAAAAATAATTTCATGGAATGTTAATGGCATTAGAGCTATGCATAAAAAGGGACTGCTGGATTGGGTAGCTAAAGCTCAGCCGGATATACTTTGCTTGCAGGAGACTAAAGCACATGTAGAACAGCTTCCTGATGAGTTAGTTAATATTAATGGCTATTATTCATATTTCTGTTCCGGTGAAAGAAAGGGATATAGCGGCGTTGCAATATATTCGAAAGAAAAACCTCTAAGCATTAAAAAAGGATTTGGCATTGAAAAATTTGATAACGAAGGAAGAATATTAATTGCTGAATATCCCAATTTTATATTACTCAACATTTATTATCCAAACGGAAAAGCCAGCCCTGAAAGATTAAAATATAAAATGGAATTCTATGAAGCCTTCCTGAAATATGTAAATAATTTGAAGGAAAATAATGTCAAAATAATATTTTGCGGTGATGTAAATACAGCACATAAAGAAATAGACCTGGCACGTCCAAAAGAAAATTCCACAGTATCCGGATTTCTGCCGGAAGAAAGATCTTGGCTTGCTAAACTTATTAGTAATGGCTATCTGGATACATTCAGGTTGTTTAATAATGAACCAGGGAACTATACCTGGTGGGATCAAGTTACGCGTGCCCGTGAAAGAAATGTCGGATGGAGGATTGACTATTTTTTTGTTTCTGAAAATGTTAAAGAAAATTTACGAAATTCGTTTATCTTAAGTGATGTTATGGGCTCTGACCATTGTCCGATTGGGCTGGAACTATTAATCTGAAAGAGAAATATCAAACGGTTTTTAAATATGAAAAGAGGTAATAATGAAATTAACTAATTTATCAACTGTTTTACTAATTACTTTAATTTGGCTTTCAAGCCAAACTTTTTTAAGAAGTCAGTTAGTTTTCTCAGGCATTGAAAAAGATGCTCCAACATTTGTTTTTGCGGAACAGCATTCACCAGCATGGATCTGGGCTGCTAATATTCAAATAATTCTAAATTATCAAGGCCCGAGAGTATCTCAGGAAGATATAATTAAACAATCATTCAAATTGACTAATCCTTATGCTGACCTTCCTATATGGGATAAAAATTTGAAATCCGTAACTTCACACTTGAACGGATGGCATATTAAGTACAATAATTCTAAATATATTATGCACTTAAAGTACTTTGAAGGCAGTCCCTCTCCGCAAGTATTACTTGATGAATTGACAAAAAATAATCCGGTGATTCTATTTGACAGCACGGCAAAATCCGGTTCTCGATCTTATATATGTACAGCAATAGGATACTTACCCGGATATTACGGTAA
>JAJYOQ010000423.1 GCA_021796135.1 Bacteroidota bacterium | reverse complement strand
CTCGTCACTCTAAATCAATTAGAAGAGACTGAAATTTTATTGAAAGAATCCGAAGAGCTAAAAAAGATCCTTGCGACAATACTAATAAAATCAAAACAATCTTAATAATTTTCCCTTTTTACTTTTGTCTTTTGCCTTTTTACTTTTGCCTTTTGCCTTAATTTCCCCTTTTCCCTTTGTATTTAATTAAGAATTCAAAATTAAGAATTCAACATTAAAATTGCTCGTTACTTGTTACTATTTTGTAAATTAAAAAATGTTTTTTAACTTGTGCGGCGGAAAATAAATTTTATTGCTGGGGGTATCAGCTACATTTATAATTTCAAACAAAAAACACCCCCCATATTTAAAAATTATTTCTAATTAGATTCCTTAATACATATTGTCCTATTTCTTACTAGTCACTCGTTACTCGTCACTAGTCACTCTGTGACTGACCAAGCGAAGCTGTAAGAAAAAACATCATGTCCTATTTTTTACTAGTCACTCGTTACTTGTAACTAATTTCTCGTTACTCATAAAACATTCAAAATTCATTCGCCGCGGCGAATTAAGAATTCAACATTATTTTTAACTTCCTAATTGCTTTTTACTTTCATTCAAAATTAAGAATTCAAAACCTGCCTGCCCCGTATGCGGGGCCTGCCGGTAGGCAGGTTCAACATTAATTTAACTTCAACATTATTTTTACTCGTCATTTCGACTGAGCCAAAATTCTTTCAAAAATATTATTGAAGAACTCATAAAAAGAGATTACATTAAAGGGTATAAATGGAACTAATTATTTAAAAATTGTTTTAGCCAATATTAGGTAAACATGATAACCCAAAAGTCAATAATAGAGTATTCAAATAAAATAGCAAGAGAATTTAATCCCGAAACAATAATACTTTTTGGCTCTTATGCTAAGAATAGCGTTAATATTGACAGCGATGTTGACATATTAGTTATAATGGATTACCCGGGGAAAGCTGTTGAACAAACATATAAAATAAGGAAAAAAATACAAGCAAAATTTTCTGTTGATCTAATCGTAAGGAAAAGGGAGATAATAGAAGAAAGAATAAAGGACGGAGATTTCTTTTTTGAAGAGATCCTTAAAGAGGGAAAGGTCTTATATGACCGATTTAGTTAACGAATGGATAAAAAAAAGCAACTGCCGATTACCATACAGCCCTAAGAGAAATAAAAGTCAAGAATAATCCCAATTGGGATGGAGTTTGTTTCCATTGCCAACAGGCAATTGAAAAACTTCTTAAGGCATTGCTTCAGAAAAATAATATAAAATTTGGCAAGACACGTGATTTGGGCGAGTTAATAAGATTGTTAGACATTTATCCGGAACTCGGGAAAATAAAAGATGATATAGAATGGTTATCGATTTTTTCAGTTGAATTTCGATATCCCGGTGAGGAAGCAGAAAAACAAGATGCCGTAATAAGCGTTGAAATCTTGAAGAGGAGTTGGAATTTAATAAAACCGCTAACTATACTCGATTCAACAAATTTGTGAATTCACAAATTCAGTTCCTGATATTTACCTTTTCACTTTTTCCTTGACATTGTTATACCTTGAGCCAACTTAGTGAAACTTAGTGAAACAAAAAGCATAATCAAAACCTCTCAAGAAAATCTAAAAATTAATTCATAATTCAAGATTGATTTTTCTTTCATTCAACATTCAGCACCTGCCTGCCCCGTATGCGGGGCCTGCCGGTAGGCAGGTTCAACATTAATTTAAGTTCAACATTATTTTTACTCGTCACTTGTTACTCGTTACTAATTCAGCATTCAGCATTAATTTAACTTCCTAATTGTCTTTTGTTTTCATTCAACATTAAGAATTCAGCATTCAGCATTAATTTAAGTTTAACATTAAGTAAAATTTTCCTTATTTTAATAATATTCTGAAAACAAATTTATTCTAAAAATATTAAATTCTAAATTTATAAAAAGGAAATTTTAGTAAAAGGAAATCATGGAAAAAATTATAAATATAAAAATTGAAAAACTATCGGGGGGATATTACCTTGCAACCTCAGAAAATATACAAGGCTTAGTGGCTCAGGGAAGAACAGTTGCTGAAACAATTGAGATTGCAAGAGATGTTGCTAAAAAATTACTTGAAGCAAATGAACAAGAAAAAGTCAAAGATAGTTTATTGTCAATAAGTGATAAATTTAATTACCCTATAGTAATAGGGGTATAATTTGGGAAGACTTGGGGGATTTAATTTTTCCTTTTACCTTTTACCTTGATTTCATTGATTAGTTGAATAAGGATTAATAAAATGCATAAATATGAAATAGTTATATATTGGAGTGAAGAGGATAATGCTTTTATAGCAGAAGTTCCTGAACTTCCTGGTTGCATGTCGGATGGAGCAAGCCATAACGATGCCTTAAAAAATGTTCAAACAATAATTAATGAGTGGATTGAAACCGCAAAAAAACTTGGGAGAAAAATACCCGTCCCTAAAGGTAGAAAACTTCAATACGCCTAACTTGATATGTGAATAATGACCCGTGAGAAAGACGAAATAAAAATTCAAAATTGCTTTAATTGTGTTCCATTCAACATTAAGAATTCAGCACCTGCCTGCCCCGTATGCGGGGCCTGCCGGTAGGCAAGGTTCAACATTTTTTTTACTCGTCACTTGTTACTAGCTGCTCATTAAGCATTCAATACCTGTCTGCCGATAGGCAGGTTCAAAATTGTTTTTCCCTTTGTATTTAATTAAGAATTAAGAATTCAACATTCAAAATTGTTTTAACTTCAACATTCATAATTTTTTTAACTTCAACATTAAAATTGCTCGTCACTAATATGAGAATACGTTGGAAACAGTAAATCTGGAGAAAATTAAAAATCTAATTGTAGAGATTAGAGACGAAAAAGTAATTCTCGATAGTGATATAGCAGAATTATATGGCGTGGAAACAAAAAGGATTAATGAAGCTGTCAAGAATAATCCGGAAAAATTTCCCCAAGGATATATACTCGAGTTGAAAGAGAACGAATTGAATATTTTGCGGACGAAAATTTCGACCACAAAACTTTCAAAGACACGCGTCTTACCAAAAGCTTTTACAGAAAAAGGCTTATATATGCTTGCAACAATATTAAAAAGTAATATTGCTACTCAGACAACCTTGGCAATAATAGAAACATTTGCAAAAATAAGAGAATTATCTAGAAATATAAAAGATTTAGCAGAAATAAAAGACGAGAATAAAAAGAATGTTATTCTTAAAAAGAGCGGTGAGATAATAGCAGAAATTCTCGATGATAACATGAAAGTCACAGATACTGAGACGTCTATTGAAATCAATCCTGCCTACCGGCAGGTAGGTTTGCAGTATTAAAATTTAAACATTTAGTAAAGAAGAAAAAAAATATCTAAAAATTAAAAATTTCTTCAAGTTCACAATTAAAAATTGTTTTTTTTATTGTGTTTAATTCAAAATTAAGCATTCAAAACCTGCCTGCCCCGTATGCGGGGCCTGCCGGTAGGCAAGGTTCGACATTTTTTTTACTCGTCACTAATCACTCTAAATCAATTAGAAGAGACGGAAATTTTACTGAAAGAATCCGAAGAACTAAAAAAGATCCTTGCGACAATACTAATAAAATCAAAGCAAACTAATTAGTTTTGTTTTTTTACTTTTTACTTTTTCCTTTTAACTTGATTTCTCCTTTTTCCTTGATTTTCCTTTTTAATTTTTAATTTAATTAATTTGTATTTAAATTGTTCGCAAAGACCTATAATAATTTTGTAAAAATGGAAAAGTAAAATGGAAACGATTGTGATAAACCGTAAAGAGCTAAAGAAAATAATACGTGAAAGTTTTGAGGATGTTTTAAATGACAGAAAAGATTTAATTGGTGATGCAGTAGTTGAAGCAATTGAAGATATAGGTCTTGCCAGGGCAATAGAGGAAGGGCGAACCGGCGCATACATAACTACGGATGAGTTTAAAAAAAAACTCGCTACTAGAATAAAACGCATAAAATGAATGTCAAAATAGATAAATCCTTCGACAAGGATATTGATAATATTATAGGATAAGAGTTGGGGATTATCGTTTAGGCTTTGAAGAAAT
>JAJYOQ010000422.1 GCA_021796135.1 Bacteroidota bacterium | reverse complement strand
TAATCCGACAATATCTTTATAATTTTTTGCCTTACCAAAATATTTTTCTCCTATAGCAAAACAATTCGCATCATTGTTTACATATACCGGAACATTATATCTCTTTTTTAATAATTCCTTTAAATAGACCTCTTTCCACGACGAAATATTTTGCACGTCATAAACAATTCCCTTTTCTACATCCACTACGCTTGGGACCCCGATTCCTATTCCCGATATTTCTTCGCTTGAATAATGATCGATCAAATTATAAATATCATTCAATACATCTGATTCACTTCCGTTTTTGCTTACCGGAAATGATTCGACTTTTATTAATGAATTATTTTCGACTAGACCTGCACGAACGTTGGTTCCACCTAAGTCGATACCCAAAATTCCCATTACAATTTTCCTTTATTGTTCTATCAACTATTAAGATTTTTAATTTTTTGCCGGTGAAATATTTTTATTCTTTAATTTCTTTTTCATACTGATTGTTTCATTAGTAATAATCGGTTTTGCCCAAATACCGATGCTGAACAAATAACCTAAAGTCAAATAAATAAAAAACATTCCTGTTCTTAGACCGAACATATCCCCCAGCCAACCTATAATTAATTGTATAATTGCTCCGCCGATTATTGCGGTACAGAGAATCCCGGAGAACGAACCATGATGGCTTGCGACCGAATTTAATGCCAAGGAAAAAACTATTGACCACATAACCGAAAGAGAAAAGCCTACCATCGGGAAGGCATACAAAGCTATTTCACCGGGTCCAAACAATGCAATTGATAAAAATACTGCAGCAGAAATTACTGCAACTAATAAAATTTTTCTGCTATCAAAAAGCTTGAGCAAGACCAAGCCAACTAAACAACCTATTGACAGCATTCCCCAAAACCAACCGACAGTAGATGCTCCTACAGTCAGCGGATCATAATTGTGATAAGTATACAGGAATTTAGATAGCCAATATGAGACTCCCTGTTCCGTTCCTACATAAGCAAATATTCCTATGAAATATAATATAACCGTCTTCTGCTTGAATAATCCTTTATGCACTCCCCAACTGCCGGCTATCTCGTCATCTTTTCTTTCAACAACCGGAAATTTTGATAATGAGATTATAATAATCATTAGTAAAAAGATCACTGCAAATACCCAATACAAGGAAGTCCAGGAAAGATTTGCAGGAACCAAATTTGAGAATACTAATTTAACAATGTTTGTCCCGTTATTTTGCTGCAGGCTACTAATTAAATATGTCAGGAATAGAGGCGCAATAAAAGATGCCCCGCCAAAGATCAATTGTGCTAAAACCGAATTGAAAGCAAAATGCTCTTCACCACCCGAGACCCTTAAAAGCGGATTGATTGCTACTTGAAGCATTGCCATCCCAGTTCCCATTAGAAATAATGAAATAATGAAAACCAGGTAATGTGGAAAGACAGAAAACATTAGAGCACCCGCAAACGCTACCGCAAATGCGGCAACCATGAGTTTCCTTTCTTTATATTTTTCAACAAGCATTCCGGCAGGGATAGACATTACTCCGTATGCTATAAAAAATGAAAAAGGAAGGAGCGCTGAAAGAGTTAAGCTTAAATTGAAACTTTGTATTACATCAGGGTTAAGCGCGCCTAATATATTCGTAATAAATGATATGACGAAAAATGTTAAAAAGATTAAACCGACGATGTAATATTTTTTTTTCATTTTACTAATCCACTAATTATAAGCGTTTATAATTATATATATTTTAAGAGGAATATTGGAGTAATTGAGTGATGGAATTATCCAGTATTTTCATTTTTCCAACCTTTCTTGCCGGAAAGCAGATTTTACATTGTACTATCACTTATCCGATATTCCAAGAATTCATAATTCAATTCACATTCCAGCCAGTTACTTTTATTGTTGGCCGTTTCCCTTTTAAGTCTTCCTTATAAAAGTATCCTTTTATAATTCTTTTTTCTCCGGGAAGCAATGAAAAATAATTATCTTCCCAGAAGATTGGCAAGACTGATTCACCGTTCTTTCCCTTAGTAATAGAAAGCACAATTTGAAAAGCTAATTTGTCTGTATTGTTGAAAAGTTCCGTTTCAACTTCATCTTTCCCTTTTAAGTTAATAAATTTTGAGTCTGCTGTTAAATGGACTGTTTTCAACTTGTTAAGTTCCGTTAAGTCAGCATATTCTTTAGAGGGTGTTATCCACCAGGTAGTTTTAGCAGTATCTAGTTCGTTTGGTTTTGTCGATAGACAATAAAAATTTGAACTTACTATTTTTCGTCCGTCATACAGTTTCAGATCCAGGAAATATGTTTTGCTTAAATTGCTGAGAGCCGGTATTTGTAATACTTGATATGATTCTTCAGGTGAAAGGGTAATTGAAACATCTTTAGAATACTCCGCAGTTAGATCGAAATTCAGGACACGAACTTTTACAATTAGATTGTTTTGAGGTTCAATTGTATTGTTAACTGCTATTATTTTACCGTTTCCATAATTAAATAAAATATGCACCGGTTCGCAAGCTTTTTTTGTCCCGAAAAATGCCCCTCCCGGCATTAAGTAATAATCATATAATTGCCACCAAAGTTTAGGCCAAGCAGCGTTAAGCATCCAGTGAATTACGCCCGTTGATTTATATCTATTGGCTTCATTTGCCTCAAACATAGCTCGTGTATTATCATAATTTATAAATTGAGCTTTGGTACAATATTCCCCTAAATTGCTTGGCATGCCTAGACTCTTGTCCATTGCTTCGTTATAATTGTTTAAATTGTCGAACATATTTTTTCCGCAATGAAAATCCCACACACTATCGATAGGCCAAAGATGATCTATTGGCATCATCTTTTTAATACTTTCCAGCGGAGGAACTTCTGCACCTGGACCTACCTCAGTATTGAAACCAAAAGCACCTCCGTTATGTTTATCATTCCACCAATATACTGGTGGAACATAATCATAAGGTCCCCTCATCTTCACTGCGGTTTTTCCGGTAATCGTACTCAAATGTTCTGCAGCCGATGCAAGGAACGGTCTCGTTGGATCATCTTTATGAAGAATTGTCTGATATTTTTTTTCGAGATCCGGCTGCGGTATTCTATCACTGCCGTATAACCATAAAAATATACTTGGATGATTTCTAAGCCATTTTACCTGGTCTTCCCATGATTGCACAATCATCTTTATATCTTCAGGCGATTGAATACTGCCCAAATCATCGACCGGTCTGCCAAGATATACTTCCCATTCCCATTGACAACTCCATCCAGCCATTATTAAAATACCGTTTTCATCACAAAGATTAAATAGATTGCTATTTTCTCCCCAAATCCCTTCGAGTCGAATTGTATTTAACCCCATTTGTTTTACATATTCAATTTGAGCTTTAATATTTTTTTTATCACTATCTAAAAAAAGATTATCAACCCAGCCTCCGCCAAGAATTAGAATTTTCTTCCCGTTTAATTTATATCCGCGAAAACCCTCTTCGTTTATATAATCCGATACTTCACGTATTCCAAATTTTGTTTCGCTTACGTCCGATGTTTTACCGTCAATATCAAATCTAATATTTAGCTTATATAGTTCCGGTTTCCCAAGATTATAAGTCCACCATAGCCGTGGGTTTTCTATTTTTAGCTCCGGGAAATCCTCCGGAGTAAATGTTATCAAGCTTTTTTCGGAAGGTGCCAAATTAATTTTTTTTGAGAATCTTATCTTACCAATTTCCCCAGTTAAAACTCCGGAAACTTTTTTATTACTATTATTCAACAATTCTGTTGAGACGGTTAGCTCTGCGCTTTTTAAAGTTTTTAAATTTATTTTACTTTTGACAAACGGAAAATTTATAGAGACATCACCGCTTATTTTTAACTTCACATCTCTCCAAAGTCCCATATTATTATCTGGCGCTTCCGGATTCCAATCTACAAACCCTACCGAGAATTCTCCTGGCTTTGGAGGGAAAACTTCGACAGCAAGCACATTCTTTCCTCCGGGTTTAACAACATTTGACACATCAAATATAAACCGGCGGTAAACTCCTTTCGTACTGTCGGCATTTGATATCATTTTGCCATTAAGCCATATATTTGCTCGATAGATGATTCC
>JAJYOQ010000421.1 GCA_021796135.1 Bacteroidota bacterium | reverse complement strand
AAGAAAAAGATCTGCGTGAATCAATATTTTATGTAAAATTACATGGAGGAGATATTGCTTAAAGTTATATTAGAAAATATTTTAAATAACATAAAGGAAATGCTATGGAAGAAGAAATTCTTTTTAGCAAAACTAAAAAAGTAATATTCCTTGTATTCTTGCTGGCTTTAATTATAATTATTTATGGGAGCTATTTTTTCTATCAAACAGAAAAAAATGCGATTCGAAGAGAAGAATATGATCAGCTTAATGCGATAACTAAACTGAAAATTGAACAAATTACTCAATGGAGAAATGAACGATTATCTGAAGCTCAATATTTTGCTAATGATGATGATTTCATATTTCACACATCCGCTCTGCTTTCCTCTAATAACAGAAATAACTTAATTGATTATTTTACACAGCGTTTGTCTTCTATAAAACATGTAGATAGATATGCCAATATTTACATAGTTTCACTAAATAAACAAGTTCTTTTTTCTTTAGATAAAAGAAAAGAAAAAAAAGACATTACACCGTCCACTATACAGTATATTGACACAGCAATTACCAGTAAAAAAATAATATTTACAGATTTCCACTTTGCAGCAAATTATAAAAATATTTTCATAAATATTGCCGCTCCAATTTTAAATGAAGAAGGAAAACCGTTTGCAGTATTAGTTTTTAATATTAATCCAGTAAGCTATCTGTATCCATTAATTGAGAGCTGGCCTATACCAAGCAAAACATCAGAAACTATAATTGTAAAGAGAGACAGCGACAGGGTTGTTTCCTTAAATAATTTACGATTTCAACAAAAATCAGCGCTGAAATTTTCCGTGCCGCTAAGTCGAACAAATCTTCCGGCTGTCAAAGCTGTTTTGGGCTATAAAGGTATTTATGAGGGTTTAGACTATAGGAATATTGATGTTCTCGCAGATATAAGTCCGATACCCGGAACACCATGGTACATGATAACAAAGGTTGATCAAAGCGAAGCTTATTCCGAATTATACTTCAGTTTAAGTATCCTTTCAATATTAGTTATTGTGCTGTTTATTGCATTAGGATTTGGATTTGTCTGGTTTTACCACTATCGACAGAGAAATATTTACATACAGCTTTATAATAAAGAAAAAGATCTGCGTGAATCTCAAGAGGAATTTAGAACAACTCTATACAGTATCGGAGAGGCTGTTATTACTACGGATAATTCGGGTAAAATTAGGCATATGAATTATGTAGCCGAAAAACTTACCGGCTGGAAAGAGTCAGAAGCTGTTGGTAAACAAGTAGAAAAAATTTTTAGAGTCATCAACGAAGAAACAAGAACAAAAACAGAAAATCCAATTGACCGAGTTTTAAAGGAAGGAGTTATTTCCGGGCTTGCAAACCATACTATTCTTATTTCCAGGGACGGTAATGAGCTGCCGATTGCCGATAGCGGGGCCCCAATAAAGAATAAAGCAGGTAAGGTAATAGGAGTTGTTATTGTATTTAGCGATCAAACAGTATTGCGAAAAGAACAAAAAGCAATAATGGATAGTGAAGTTCGATATCGATCACTATTCCAAAATATGATTGATGGTTATGCTTTTTGTAAAATGATATATTCTGAAGGTAAACCGATAGACTTTATTTATATTGCTGTTAATCCGGCATTTGAAAAATTGACGGGACTAAAGAACGCAGTTGGTAAAAAAGTTACTGAATTAATCCCGAACATTAGAACAGATAGCCCCGAATTATTTGAAATATACGGAAGAGTATCTCAATCTGGGAGCACTGAAGAATTTGAAGTTTATTTAAAATCAATGGATATGTGGATCCATATATCAGTTTATAGTAACCAAAAAGATTATTTTATTGCAATCTTTGAAGTAATAACTGATCGGAAGCGAGCTGAAGAAGTTTTAAAGGATAGTGAAGAGAGATTCCGTCACTCATTTGAGTATTCCGCTTCCGGTACTTGTATAATCGGAATTGATAAAAAATATCAAAGAGTCAATAAAGCTTTTCAACAAATAATAGGTTACAGCGAAGATGAATTAAAAAATTTGACTTTTGCCGATATAACACATCCCGATGATTTGGCAATTGGATTTGATTTATATCAAAAATTATTAAGCGATCAAATCAATAATGCCACTTATGAAAAACGTTTTATCAGCAAAAATGGTGTTACTATTTGGGCTTTTGTTTCAGTTTCTCTAATTAGAAAAAGTAATAATGAGCCAATGTTTTTCATAAATCAAATAGTTGATATTACTAAGCGAAAAGAAATCGAAGCAAATCTACTTAAATTATCACGAGCAGTTGAACAAAGTCCCGTATCGATAATTATAACAGACATTAAAGGAAACATTGAATATGCAAACTCAAAGACACTCGAGGTCACCGGTTATCAGCTATCTGAAATAATAGGCAAAAATCCTCACATTTTCAGTTCAGGTGAAAAGCCCACAAATGAATATAAAGTTATGTGGGAAAGCATCACGTCGGGTATTGATTGGCGTGGTGAGCTTCACAACAAAAAGAAAAGCGGTGAACTTTATTGGGAAAATGTACTTATTTCACCTGTCAAAAATGATAAAGGAATTATAACTCATTTTATAGGCATCAAAGAAGACATCACTGACCGCAAAATTATGATAGACGAATTGGTTCAAGCTAAGAATAAAGCAGAAGAAATGAGTAATTTGAAGACAATATTCCTTTCAAATATGAGTCATGAATTAAGAACGCCCTTAATCGGAATAAATGGATTCGCAGAAATTTTGTGTGAGTCATTAAATGATCAGGAGTTAAAAGAAATGTCCGAAAACATTTTAAAAAGCGGACATCGATTATCTGAAACATTAAATCTTATTTTAGATATAACAAAGTTTGAATCTGAAAAAACCGACTTCAAATTAGAAAAGATTGAAATAGTCAGCGTAACCAAGGATATAATAAAAATGTTTAAAGGTGCAGCTTTAAATAATGGATTATACTTAGAGTCAAGTTTCGACAATTCAACAATTTTATTTAACATCGATATAAGGGCTTATCGAACCGTATTAAATAATCTTGTTAATAATGCGCTAAAATTTACAGTTGAAGGAGGAGTAATTGTGCATGTTGGATTAAAAGATAATTATTTAGAGATTAAAGTATCGGACACCGGTATCGGCATTGCCGAAAAGGATTATGATATTATATTTGAAGAGTTCCGTCAGGCAAGTGAAGGATTTAGCAGGAACTTTGAGGGAACGGGATTAGGACTGAGTATTACTAAAAAAATAGTTGAGAAATTCGGCGGTACTATTAGTGTTAGTAGTGTGCCCGGCAAAGGGTCGACCTTTACAGTCAAGCTACCAGAAACTAAAGCAAAAAATGAAATTCCTTTGAAAGTAAATATACCTAGCAGAGAGCTGCCTAAAAATACACTAACCATTAAGCCATTAGGATTAGTAATCGATGATGATCCTTTTGTCCCTAGATTTCTAAAAAAGTATTTAGCAGATAGTATTGAACTGGATTCAATAGCTGATGCAGAGTTTGCATTTATAATGCTAAAACAGAAAAAATATAATTTGATATTTATGGACATTAATCTAAAGACCGGAATAGATGGTGTGCAGGCAGTAAAGGAAATTAGGAAAATGAAAGGATATGAAACAGTACCAATTATTGCAAATACAGCTTTTGCAATGAAAGGAGACAGGGAAGAATTTATAGCTGCAGGCTGCTCACATTATTTATCAAAACCGTTTACACGACAAAGTGTCATGGATTTAATGTCTGACATATTAGCGAATATAGAATGAATACCAGATAATATTAAAACCAATATAGAGAATAAGGATTATTCTATAGTATGACTATCTTTTAAAGCTTTTTGAATAAGATCTATTAATTCGTTTTTGGTAAATGGCTTAGACATATAATGAGTACAGCCGGCTTTCAAAAACTCTTCTTTATCGCCGTTCATTGCAAATGCTGTAAATGCGATTATTGGAACATTTGAGTATTCTCTTAAAAGTTTAATTTCCTTTGCTGCATCTAAACCGCTTTTACCTTTCCCAAGATTTATATCCATCAGAATTGCTGAATATTTTTTTTGTTTAGCCATTTGAATTGCAGCCTCAGCTTTTTT
>JAJYOQ010000420.1 GCA_021796135.1 Bacteroidota bacterium | reverse complement strand
TAAGTAATCTTTCAAAATAAATCTAAAATAATTAAGTATCACCATTTATATATCTATATTGCTGCCTTTACTATTTTCTTAATAGTTCTTTTTTCAAAAGATTTAATATACTTATTATTGAATCAAAGGTATTATGACTCCCATCTTATTGTACCTATAATAGGATTTTCATATTTATTTCAAATGATGATTGGATTAGTGAATTTATCAATGTACCAAGAAAAGAAAACAAATGTGATGATGGTTATTATGTTAAGCAGCAGTGCATTTAATATTATAGCGAATTTTATTTTGGTTCCGACTTTAGGTATTTATGGAGCTGCTTATGCTACTTTACTTACAATGATTTTTACATTTTTAATCGAATATTATATTGCTAAAAATTACTATTATATACCATTTCAATGGGGGAAAATAATTCCATTTATCTCTTCTTTAATTTTAATCAGCATAATGTTTGTTTATGTGTTAACGTTTGATATTTGGCTAAGCTTGCTCATAAAAATAATTATAGTGGCAATTATAGCAATAACATTTTATAAATTTTTCTATATGGATTTCAAGGTTAAATTAAGAAATCTATTATGAATAAGATAATATTATTTTGCAGTGCACCTGCAGATCTACCATATATTTTATCGATTTATGAAGAGAATAAAAACAATTTTGCCGTATCAATTTTTGTTACTAATGTTGTTGAAGTTTATAATTATATAGGGCAACTTAATCTTAACTTAGAAAAATTAATCTTTATCCCTTATGAGAAAGAATTTTCCTATAGAAAAATAATACATATAATAAAAAAGAGAAATGAACTTAAAAAATTATTTGAATGTCATTTCAGTAATTTAAAAGGTGAAAAAATCTTTATTTTCACGCACTTTTTTGATTGGATTACATTTAGCTTTGTAAAAAAACTTTCTGAAATTAATAATGTGGTTTTTGTAGACCACTATGACGCTCTTATCACAAGTGAATATTCAAAATATAATTATAACATAAATGATAGAATAATTTTATTGTCATTATGGCTCATGACAAATATTAAATTTGGATTTATAAAAATTTTAGGCAACAAAAAATTAGAATTTCCCTATAAAAAATATAAAATCCTTAGAATCGAATACCCTGAACCTGATGAAAAAATTTATCGTGTTTATCAATATGAAATTGATAATATAAAAAGTAATACAATTTTGATTTTCGAATCCAACGATTTAAAAAATTATGGGGTAATTAACTATACAAGTTTGATCATCTCCCTTGTTAAAAAACTGAAAAAAGAAGGTTTCAGTATTTATATCAAACCGCACCCAAGATTGGGGCACAGCGAGAAATTGGATAATCTTGTGGATATGATTTTACCAAGTTTGATCCCAGCGGAGTTTCTATATGTAAGACATTTTTTATGTATTATAGGCATTCAAACATATGCATTGACTAAATTTGCAAAGGATGGCGAAAAGAATGTTTATTCTTTAATTGATTTGTTTAATTTTACAGATGATAATAAAAAGAGATATTACAAACTGTATTTACAAGAGCATTCAAATAATAAAATAATTTTTATTCAGTCCATTGATCAATTAATTGATGAATTAAAAATAATTTCATCAAAATCACCATGAATTTTTTTGATACATATGTTTCACCTAATGCTTCTGATATCATTAGAAAAGTTCTAAATTCCACTTTCTTAAGCGAAGGTAAATTAGTTAAAGATTTAGAAAATAAGCTAAACGAAGAATTGGGATTATGTAAGCCTGTAGCAGTAAATAGCGGAACATCGGCATTACATTTGGCTCTTGCAATTGCAGGTATTAAATCCGGAGATGAAGTAATCATACCTGCACAAACCTTTGTTGCAACCGGCCTAGCGGCATTAATGCAAAATGCTAAGCCAGTATTTGCCGACATACAATATGAGACAGGAAATATTGACCCAGAAGATATTTTAAAAAAAATTTCTGATAAAACTAAAGCTATAATACCCGTGCATTGGGCAGGATATCCATGCGATATGGACGAAATAAATGAAATAGCCAGGGAAAATAATCTTGCAGTAATAGAAGATGCCGCACATGCTTTGGGTGCTGTCTATAAAAACAGGCCCATAGGCAGTATATCAAGATTTACCGCATTTTCATTCCAGGCAATAAAACATCTAACCACTGGAGATGGAGGGGCCTTATGCTGTTTGTCTGATGGAGATTACAATGCTGCAAGAAGAAGAAGATGGTTTGGCATCGATAGGGAGAATAGCAAACCATCAATATTGGGAGAAAGGGAATACGACCTTGTGGAGCTTGGATATAAATATCATATGAATGATTATTCTGCTGCTCTCGGTTTAGCAAATCTTGAAGACTTAATGCAGCAATTGTTTAGGAGAAAGGAGATAGCTGCATTTTATAGGAATGAGTTGAAAAATATAAGCGGGTTAAAGTTGTTAAGTTATTCAACTGATAGACAAAGCGTATATTGGTTGTTTACAATTTTGGTCGAAAGAAGAGAAGATTTTATTAAAAAGCTTAAGTCAAAGAATATTCCAACTTCCGTTGTCCATTTAAGTATTGATAGATATTCAATTTTAGGGGGCGAAAAAAAAGATTTAGTTCAACAACAAAGATTTAATAGAGATCAAGTTTCAATTCCCATTCATAGTCATCTTTCTGATGAAGATATCAAATTGATAGTAGAAACTATCCAGAGCGGTTGGTAAAATGCCTAGTATAAATTATAATATTTTCAACAATGAATATGTAGTCGATCAATATTCAAATCTTACAGATCGAGTTATCTTCAAAAGTTGTGTAAATAAAAAAGCGCATCCGTATCTTAGGTTAACCAATAACCCGATAGGAATTTCCTATCAGAACCTAAGAAAGGACACGCCAATGACAAAGTACAAGAAAATGAATGCAGAGACAAGTCCTGTGCACTCAATGTTAGACCAGCTAATACTTCTGGGAGCTCAGAAAATGATTGAACAAGGACTCGAAGCAGAGATTCACGAGTATCTTGGACGTAAAAAATACGAGCGCCAAGAACACAAATCAAAGAAACAGTATCGCAACGGATACTCCAAAGAGCGTCAGCTAACAGCATCAATCGGGAAGATGCAACTTCGGACACCTCGTTTGCGGGAGCCGTTTGAGTCCCAGATTCTCGGCCGATATCAACGGCTCTCCGACCAGATGCAGACACTTGTTCCCGAGTTGTATCTGCACGGGTTATCGTCTGGAGATTTTCAGCAATGCTTTCACGGTGTGCTTGGTGATGCAGCGCCACTGTCTGCCGCAAGCGTTCTAAGAATGAAAAAAGACTGGGAAGAAGAATACAAGCTTTGGAGAAACCGCCGTTTAGAGAAAGAATATTTGTATATGTGGGCAGACGGAGTGTATCCGAAAGCCGGACCCCAAAATGATACGATGGCAGTCTTGGTGCTTGTAGGGCTGAATCGTAAGGGTGAAAAAGAAATTCTTGCCTTAGAAGAAGGGTACCGTGAAAGTGCAGAGTCATGGCGTGTCCTCCTGCGCACTATGAAAAAACGTGGCGTTGAATGGATCGGTATGGTAATCGCCGACGGCGCTCTGGGTTTGTGGAAAGCGCTCAGAGATGTTGTTCCCACTGCCAAACGCCAACGGTGCTGGGTTCATAAAATGCGCAATGTGCTGGATAAGGTCTCTGCACGCCATGAGGAGGAGGTGCGAACGGTGCTGCAAGAGATGTATCATTCTCATGCTGCCGAACACACCAAAACGCTGATGAAAATTTTCAGGCAACGATATTTCACGCTGTATCCCAAAGCGGTCGAATGCTTGGAGGAAGACCGTGCCATGCTCTTGACCTATTTTCAATTTCCAAAACAACATTGGAGAAGTATTAAATCTACAAATGTGATTGAATCCATGTTTTCAACTGTCAAACTCAGAACCAACGCTACACGGCGCATTCCCCGACGGGACAGTGCTTTGTATCTGGTGTTCAAACTGCTAACGACATTACAAACACGCTTAAAGAAAATTCACGGCTACAAACTTGTTGCGCAAACGATTGATGAACTACGAAAATCGAAACATGCTAAGGTGCGGATTGCTGCTTAAATTATTTTTACACAACTATTGACTATGTCTCTCG
>JAJYOQ010000419.1 GCA_021796135.1 Bacteroidota bacterium | reverse complement strand
CTGCAAATTGAGGTATTAAAACCGATAGCCCTATATAAAGAGTTATTCCAATTATGAGAAATACCCCTAACGTACTTATTAATCTGTTTATCCCTCTGCTTTCTAAAAAATTAATTACCGGATTAAATATTAATGCTATTAATATCGAAATAGATATTAATAATATCAGATTTGATATCATAAAAAGAATGATAGCCGATATTATTATTGCAGTAATTATAAATGATATAAATAATGCTTTATTTTTAAAAAGTTTTTGCATATAAAATTTTGTTATTAAATGACTGCTTCAACTCTTTTAATTTCGGGAATTTTCAGTAATAATGATCTCTCTATTCCGGCTCTTAATGTTATCTGCGATAACGGACAGATTCCGCACGCTCCGGTTAACCTTACTTTAACTATTAAATCTTCAGTTAATTCTATGAATTCAACATTTCCGTCGTCTGATTGCAAAAAAGGTCGTAATGAATCTAATACCTTTATTACATTATCTCTCAAACTTTGATACATAAATTCTTAATTGTCTCCTAAATCAATTTCCATCTTTGAAGTTGATTCTGAATTTTTGTTTCTGACTCTTATATGCTCTGCTAAATTTCTTGAAATCTCTGAAAATATCTTGGCTTGCTCCGATCCCGGTGAATCAAAATGTATCGGTATTCCGTTATCTCCTCCGACTCTTATTTGTGGCTGTATAGGTATGCCTCCTAAAAATGGCGATCCGAGTTCAACTGCTATTTTTGATCCTCCGCCTGTCCCAAATATATCATACTGCTTGCCGGTGTCTGGAGCTATAAAGTAACTCATGTTTTCAATTACTCCTAATATTGGCACGTTTACCCTGGTAAACATCTTTAATGCTTTTCGGGCATCAATTAATGATACTTCTTGCGGTGTGGTTACTATTATTGCTCCGGTTAATGGTATAGTCTGTACTAGGGTTAGCTGTATATCTCCTGTTCCCGGGGGCATGTCAAATATCAAATAGTCCAGCTCTCCCCAATCTACGTCTGTTATAAATTGCTTTATTGCTCCGCTCGCCATTGGTCCTCGCCAAATTACGGGTGCATCGTCATCTACTAAAAGCCCTATTGATATTACTTTTACTCCATAATTTGATAATGGGATTATTTTCATTGATTGCTGACTTTGAAATACTTTGGGCTTTTCTTTCAGCCCTAACATCAATGGTACGCTCGGTCCGTATATGTCGGCATCTATTAATCCTACTGATGCTCCGTCTTGTGCTAATGATACTGCTAAATTTACTGCTACGGTGCTTTTACCGACTCCACCTTTGCCGCTTGCTACTGCAATTGTATTTTTAATTCCCGGAAGTATCGAATTTTCTTTTTTCTCTTGCGCTGCCGCTATTTTCGCATCTATTATTACTTCAATCTTTTTCAAAAATGGATAATCATTTTTGATCAGCTCTATAAATTTTTCTCTTAAACTGTCAGACTCTGTTTTACTGCTTAATTGTAGCGCAATTTCTAATTTTAATTCATTGCTTGCGTATTTAAAGTTTTTAATTGCATTTAATATCAAAAAATCTTTATTAAGATTAGTATCTTTTACTTTTTTTAAGGTATTTAAAATCTCACTCTTGGTAATCTCAGACATTTTTTTTCCTATATTATTCTTAATCAATGTTTAAACATAAGGAAAATATAAATCATTTTGAATGGAATGTATCCTGGCTAATAATGTATTAAGGAAAATTAGTTTCCTACTTGATTTTTATTGCTAGACACTCATAGGCAGTCCTGCCGGCTTGATAAATAAACGAATTCCTCTTTAATATCCTCCAGTTGCTAAGATCAAAATAACCGGAATTCTTATTTAATAACTCGGCTATATTGCTGCTCTTGTCTATGAGATCAATTAATTCTTTGTTCTGCGCTAGGGTTATTTGCTTGAATTCTGTTCCGGTAATAATTGTTACGGGTTCCATCAAAAAATTTGAAATGTTCTGCAAATCAACTTGCGGAATATTTTCCCTGGCTTCTAATTGAATCATCCTGGCTCGCGCTTCGGGTCCGACTATTGACTTTGCGGAACTTACTAAATCTAATAAGTAATTTCGAACTATGTTCAAATCCCCTGCTGTCTTTAAAGTCTGTTCGTTGTGAAGCTCATTTAATGCTTTAGCTATATTTGATATTTCTTTTAGATATGAGTTCCTCTGATTATCTGGTACCAAAAACATGATTATTATATGTATCGGATTGGTATCGGTTGCCGAATATGCTATCCCTGAGGGACTCCAACCTACTGCACAATATAAATCACCGTCAAAAGATGCTCTGGCATGTGGTACGGCAAATCCTCGCCCTAATATAGTATTATATGTCTCTTCCCGCTTAAGTACTAATCCGGCTACATCTGTTCCTGTTGGTACTGAGGGAATAGCTTCTATAATATGTGCTAATAATTGCAGTGCATCCTGCTTTTCATTGTCCGGTAATTCAATAAGTCTGCCTTCTTGTAACGCATCTAATAAACTATCCATAATTAATTATCTCCGTATTTATTGAAAAACCATGTCTTAACAAAGTGTGTCAGGAAACTGTACGAAATTAGAAATGCACCTATCCAGAGCCAGTATTTCCCTGGCAATGGAACAAATCCAAATGTGGTCGCTAAAGGTGAATATGGCAGCCATGCCCCGACTAGCATTATAAACACTGTCGTTAATACCATCGGTAAAGACGCTATGCTGCCGAAAAATGGAACCTTGCGCGTCCGGATTATATGAACTATTAATGTCTGTGTAAGCAGCGACTCAACAAACCATCCGGTCTGAAATAAATCCTGCTTGTATGTCCTGTCTGCTAATGATAATGCCGGATTTAAAAAATCACTCGCTTTAAAAACAAACCACATCAGCCCAAATGTGGCATAATCAAAAATTGAACTGATAGGTCCGATATAAATCATAAATCTTTTTATGTTCTCTATATTCCATTGCAGCGGCTTTTCTACTAATTCCTGATCAACGTTGTCTGTAGGTATTCCTGTCTGCGAAAAATCATATAGAAGATTATTTACTAGTATCTGTATCGGCTTCATCGGAAGAAATGGAATTAAATAACTGGCTCCCAATACACTAAACATATTTCCAAAATTCGAACTTGCTCCCATCCGAATGTATTTAATTATATTGGCAAAAACTTTCCTCCCCTCTTTTATTCCGTCTTCAAGTACAAGAAGGCTTTTTTCAAGCAAAACAATATCGGCAGCTTCTTTTGCAACATCTGCGGCACTGTCTACTGAAATTCCTACATCTGCTGCTCTCAAAGATGGAGAATCATTTATTCCGTCTCCCATATATCCGACAACATGCCCCGATGCTCTTAATGACTGAATAACTTTCTCCTTCTGTACGGGAGAAAGTTTTGCGAATACATTTGTTTCTTCTACTATTTTGGAAAATTCTGAATCGGATAAGTTTATTAAATCATTTCCTGTAATAATTTTATCTATATGAAGCCCGACATCATTACAAACTTTTTTAGTTACTAACGCATTATCGCCTGTTAATATTTTAACTTTTACTCCGACATGCTGTAAACTCGCTATTGCTTGCGCTGCAGAATCTTTCGGCGGATCAAAAAAGGCAATGTATCCTAATAAAATCATGTTCGATTCGTCTGCTACCGTAAATGTCGTTTTTTGCTGCGGAAATTCTCTGTATGCTATTGCTAAAACTCTGTAACCTTCATTGTTCAAATCCTCTACATCTTCGTATAGATCGTCATGTATCATCTGTATCAATGGATAGACTTCATCATCTACTTGATAGAAACTGCAAATCGAGTATATCTCTTCTACTGCCCCTTTACATATAAGAACATGATCTCCTTCATATTGTACTGCTACTGACATTCTTCGTCGTTGAAAATCAAAAGGCAATTCATCTACTAATTGACATTTTGATTTAACATTTAAATCTATGTGGCTTATTACTGCTCTATCAAGTAGATTCTTTAATCCCGTTTGATAAAAACTATTCAAATATGCATATAGTAATACATCCCCGCTTTCTTTCCCGGTTATATCTACATGCTTTTCTAAAATTACACGGTCTTGCGTTAATGTCCCTGTTTTATCTGTGCATAAAATATCTATTGCACCAAAATTCTATCT
>JAJYOQ010000032.1 GCA_021796135.1 Bacteroidota bacterium | reverse complement strand
TCTTGAATTATCTTTAGTCGTTTTATATGTTTTAATAGTTGAATTCCTATTGAAACTTATCGACTTGATATACTCTGATAATCTTGCCTATTTATTCACAGACTCTATGGAAACTTGGCTTTTCTATCTTGAAATAATAATCGGGACTTTTATTCCAATCATAATCCTAAGTAATAAAAATAACAGAGAGAATAAATGGATGCTTTTTATTGCATCAGGTATGGTAATATCGGGATTTATTTTGAATAGAATGAATGTTTGTATTACTGGAATGGCTGCTTCTTCCGGAGTAAAATATTTCCCTTCTATAGAAGAAATTGCAATAACATTTATGCTGTTAGTAATTGCATTGCTGGTATTTAGATTTGTAGTAAGAAATTTTAGAGTGTTTGAAGATGAAGAAATCCCAATTAGGTTAATTTCACTTCCTGAAACCGATGAACAATTTGAAATGAGTAAATAAAATGAAAAACGAATTTGCTATGTACCAAGATCTTAAATGCATCTGGATGGCATCCAGCGTTGTCGAATATAAGTTATGCGATAAAAATTTTGATTGTGAAAATTGTTCTTTTGATAAAGTAATTAGGAATTATTCTTTTAGTAACAACTTTCCTGAAAAACCATTATATAATGCAGCAGAAATAGTCTTAACTAAACTAAAAGAAATTAACTATGATAATAAGCTTATTTATTTGCATAATAGCATAATTATAAAAAGAATATTTGCTAATACATTTTACTTAGGAATTAGTCCTATTTTAAATTCTTTCCTGGATCGTGTTTCTTCACTCAAGGAATGTGATACAGGTAAGTATATCTTAAAAGATCAACCTATTATTCAATTTATTAGTGATTGGGGCGATATAACAATAACAGCTCCGATGAATTTCTTAATGTATGATAGAATGATTAATCGCTCCGATGAATTATCTAAATCAAGGTGGATTGCAATAATCGGGGCAGTTCAGCCACAAATAGATAACTGCACAATAGCTAAATCAGATTGGGAAAGGTCACTATATAATACATTCGACATTATTGATGGGATTAAGTCTGGCTTTCCGGAAGTCGGCAGTACGATGCATGATGGAGGGGAAAAAATCAAATATTTGTACCAACTAATTGGTAAAAGTAAATATAAAAACCTCTTGGAGTCAATTATATATCATTAAATCTTCAAATTAGCCACTCTATTCAATGAGTAATTTACAATCAACGTTTTCAATAAAATTTAAATTATTGAAACTGGAATAAGTTATCTGTAATTTTGTACTAATTGGGATTTATTTTAATGAAAACTAAAATTGTTAATAAATTAAGCGTTCGACTGATAGCTTCTATTTCTCTGATCCTTTTATCTATCCTTTCATTTTATACTTATTTAATTGTTAAAAACCTTGATAAATATTTGACAGAAGCTCGTTTTGAGAGTGCATATAATATGAGCGATTTGATAAAGAAATCTACTCGTTATAGTATGCTTCTTAATAGAAGCGAAGATGTGCATGCTATAATAAACACTCTTGGTACTGAAATTGGCGTTCAAAGCATTAGAATTTATAATAAACAAGGTTTTATAATATTTTCGACTGATTCAGCTGAAATTTTTAAGAAAGTTAATGTTACTGCTGAAGCATGTATAGTCTGCCACAATAGCACTGTGCCTCTCAAAAGTTTAACTAACCAGAATAAAATTAGAATATATAGGAATAAAGAAAATAAAAGGGTACTTGGACTCATTAATCCAATTCAAAATGAACCTGATTGCTACAATGCCGCTTGTCATGCGCATTCTCCAAAGGTTCAAGTTCTGGGTGTATTAGATGTTGTAGTGTCTCTTGACGGGCTTGATAAAATTATTGCCCAAAATACTAAAAACACTATCCTTAATGCGGCTCTTATTATAATCTTTATTTCTTTATTCTCATGGTTATTTATAATTAAACTTGTTAATAAGCCAATCAAAAAATTAACTAAGGGAATAAATGAAGTTGGAAATGGCAACCTAAATTATCGAATAGACGTAAATACAAAGAATGAATTCGGTCAAATGGCAAAGCGCTTCAATGAAATGTCAGAAAAGCTAAATGATGCCTATCGCGAAATAAAAAATTGGTCTGAGACACTTAACGATAAGGTCAATGAAAAAACTGAAGAACTAAAAAATATTTACAACCAGGTAAACCAAATTGAAAAATTAGCTTCGCTAGGAAAACTTTCTGCGACAGTAGCTCATGAATTAAATAATCCGCTAGAGGGAATCTTGACATTCAGCAAGCTGATTATAAAAAAATTAAATACAATCCAAAAAGAAGACGAGTTCCTAAAATTAATTGAATATCTTTCCTTAATATCGGATGAGGCATCTCGATGTGGGAAAATAGTCAAGGATCTTTTACTTTTTTCACATGAGGAAAAAGATGCATTCGCCAAAGAAAATCTTTCTTCGATTATTGATAAAAGCATTAGTCTTATAAATCATCATCTTGAAATGCATAATATAAAGTTAATTAAAGAATACCCAAAGAATGAAATTGTGGTTAATTGTAACGCTCAAAAAATTCAACAGGCGTTAATGTCATTATTTATTAATTCAATTGAAGCTATGCCCCATGAAGGGAAAATCATAGTAAAAGTTGATGCTGAGGATAATCAAGCTATTATTAGAATTATAGATGAAGGTACCGGAATTTTCAAAAAAGATTTGCCTCACATATTTGAACCCTTTTATTCTACTAAAGAAGCTTCGAAAGGTACAGGCTTGGGATTAGCAGTAGTATATGGCATTATTACGAGCCATAATGGTCAAATTGTTGTCGAAGATACTACTGAAAAAGGAACTACTTTTAGGATAAAATTACCATTGGACGTATAGAAATTTAGGAGCAAGAAATGAATACTAAAGAAAAAATATTAATCGTTGATGATGAAAAAATTGTAAGAGAATCTCTTTTCCATTGGTTTGAAGAGGAGGGATACGAAGTCGATATAGCTGAAAACGGCGAAGCGGCTCTTATAAAATTAGAAAAAACTAAATTTGATTTGCTTCTTGTTGATATGAAAATGCCAGGTATGAGCGGTCTTGAGCTGCTTAACCGAATTAAAATGATCGATAATGAATCTGTTGTAATTTTAATAACAGCTTTCGCTTCTGTTCCTACAGCTATCTCAGCTTTGAAAAACGGGGCTTATGATTATGTTACTAAGCCGGTTGATCCTGATGAATTAGCCCACCTTGTTCAAAAAGCGCTCGAACAAAAAGCATTAAGGCATGAAAATCAACAACTTAAAGTAAATATTGATGGGATAATAAAGCCCGATAACTTTATCGGCGAAAGTTATCAAATGAAAAAAATTTATGAACTTGTACAAACTGTTTCATCCACCGATACAACAGTAATGATCCGGGGTGAAAGCGGTACCGGAAAGGAATTAGTTGCGAAAGCTATCCATATAAATAGCAAAAGAAAATATTTTCCGATTATTCCGGTTAATTGCGGTGCATTGGCAGAATCCCTTCTCGAAAGTGAATTATTCGGTCATGAAAAAGGAGCATTTACTGGAGCTCAATTTAAACGCAAAGGGAAATTTGAGATGGCTGACGGCGGCACAATATTTCTCGATGAAATTGGTTCAATTTCATTAAAAATGCAAATCGAGCTGCTTCGGGTTATAGAAACAAGACAGTTTAATCGTGTCGGAGGAAATGAATTAATTAAAAGTGATTTCCGGATTATCGTCGCAACTAACGAACCATTGGAAGATCTAGTCAAAACCGGAAAATTTCGTGAAGACCTATATTATAGACTTAATGTTTTTTCTATAATTATTCCGCCTTTGCGTGAAAGAAGAGATGATATTGTTCTGCTTGCAAATTTCTTCGTGAAAAAATTTGCTACTGTTATGAATAAGCCAATAAAAAATATCTCTAAAGAGGCGATTGACTTTCTATCGCAATATGACTGGCCGGGCAATGTAAGAGAATTAGAAAATGCAATTGAAAGAGCAATGGTTATAGGTAAAACCGACATAATAAATGTTGATGATCTGCCGTTTCACGTTTCTTCTTTAAACTTTGTTAATAATGACGGAAGCAAAAGTCTTTCAAATATGGAAAAAAAATATATTCTTAAAATATTAAATGAATGCAATTGGAACATATCCCGAAGCGCTCAGCTGCTTCAAATTGACAGGGTTACTCTTTATAATAAAATAAACAAATATGACCTTCGTAAATCTCTTTATTAATGAATATATTCCTTGCCCCTATTAAGTTTTCAAATGCTTTATTGCTCGGTGATATAGCTGCCGAATTATCAAAAAGATTTTCTTCTAAAATTAGCATGATAAATTTGAGTATTGAATTGGGAAATTATCTTTCAAAGGAAAGAGGTCAATATTTCTCTACGCAGATAATCGCAGATGCTATTAATCTTACAAAACAGTATGATGGCAAAATTATTCTTATTACTGATATAGATATATTTGTGCCTGTCTTAACTTTTATTTTTGGGGAAGCACAACTTTCCGGTAAACACTCGCTTGTGTCAGCTTGCCGCTTACATGAAGAATTTTATTCAGGCAAATCTGATGATAAAATTTTGTTTGATAGAATTATTAAGGAAATTCTTCATGAGCTGGGTCATAATTATGGTTTAAAACATTGCACTAATTGGGATTGTGTAATGCATTCCTCCCCAGGAATTGAACAGGTAGATATTAAAGGAAATTCATATTGCAATATTTGTTCATTAAAAGTCGAAGATTATAAGTATATAAGCTTATAATATCAAGAATTAAATATCAATTAACGATTTCCTCATAGACTTCTTTAAACATCTTTATTGCAAAATCTAAATCACCAATATTATGTGCAGCTGAAATTTGTGTTCTTATTCTTGCTGTTCCTTTCGGTACAACTGGATAGAAAAATCCAATCGCATATATCCCTTTCTCTAACAATCGAGCTGCCATTTTCTGGGCTAACATTGCATCGCCCAGCATAATTGGGACAATTGGATGAACACCTGATTTAATATTTAATCCTGCTTTTGAAATTCCCTGCCTAAAAGACTTTGTGTTCTCTTCTAGTTTATCCCTTAATTTAGTTGAAGAATTTAATAATTCTAATACTTTTATTGAGGCTGAAATAATACTTGGAGCTACTGTATTTGAAAACAGATATGGTCTTGATCTTTGCCTTAATAATTCAATAATTTCTTTTCTTCCGCTTGTGTAACCACCGCTGGCTCCTCCCAGAGCTTTCCCAAGTGTGCCGGTAATTATATCAATCCGTCCCATTACATCATTATATTCATGTGTGCCTTTACCATGCTTTCCCATAAATCCTACAGCATGTGAGTCATCTACCATAACAATTGCACTATACTTATCTGCTAAGTCGCATATTGACTTTAAGTTTGCTATACTTCCGTCCATAGAAAATACACCGTCTGTAGCTATCAGCTTTATTTTATTTGAAGTTGATTCCTTTAACTTATCTTCGAGGTCACTCATATCATTGTTTTTATAACGGAAACGATTTGCTTTTGATAATCTTATTCCGTCAATTATGCTTGCATGGTTCAATTCATCACTAATTATTGCATCATTTTCTGATAAAATAGTCTCAAATAATCCGCCGTTTGCGTCAAAACATGAAGAGTATAGGATAGTGTCTTCCGTTCCTAAGAAAGCTGATATTTTTGTTTCCAATTCCTTATGAATTTCTTGAGTACCGCAAATAAAACGCACTGATGACAATCCGTATCCCCATTTATCATAGCTTTGCTTTGCTGCCTGAATAACCTCAGGATTATCCGCCAATCCAAGATAATTATTTGCACACATATTTAAAACTTTTTTGCCATTAACTTCTATAAAAGCACTTTGCGGGCTGGTTATAACTCTTTCCTTTTTGTAAAGTCCTTCATTTTGAATTTGAGATAGGATGGAGCTATAGTGGTCTTTAATTATATTGTCCATAATATATTTTCTGAAGATTTCTAAATGATATTCAAAATATTAATTTATTCTTTTAACCAATTTAAAATGACTTTGCCTGTATTTCCGGATTTCATTAATTCAAATCCTTCAATATATGACTCATATGGAAAACGGTGAGTTATAATTGGTGAAATATCCAGCCCGCTTTGGATCATAGTCTGCATTTTATACCATGTCTCAAACATTTCCCTGCCATAAATCCCTTTCAATGTCAAACCGTTAAAAACAACTGAATTCCAATCAATTGCAGCTTTTTCCGGCAAAATTCCGAGTAAGGCAATTTTACCGCCGTGGCACATAGATGCAATTATGCTATTTAGAGCATCCGCATTACCTGACATTTCTAGTCCAACATCAAATCCCTCTTTCATTCCAAGATTTGACATGACATCATCTAAATTCTCCTTTTTAATGTTAACTGCACGCGTTACACCCATCTTTTTTGCTAGTGCCAAACGGTATTCATTTACATCTGTAATGACGACAAAACGTGCACCCGCATGCTTCACTATTGCCGCAGCCATTATACCTATCGGACCGGCACCCGTAATTAAAACATCTTCTCCGAGTACATTGAATGATAATGCAGTATGTGCAGCGTTTCCAAAAGGGTCAAATGTAGATAAAATATCCTTGGGAATATTTGGGTCGCATTGCCAAACATTTGAAACAGGAATGCTAAGATATTCAGCAAATGCACCTGTTCGATTAACGCCAACGCCCATTGTGTTTTTACATAGATGTCGCCTACCAGCTCGGCAATTTCTGCAATGTCCACAAACTATATGCCCTTCTCCGCTGACTAATTCTCCAATTTTTAAATCATGAACATTATCACCGATTGCCTCTACCGTTCCAACATACTCATGTCCTGTAACCATTGGCACCGGAATTGTTTTTTGCGCCCACTCATCCCAATTATAGATGTGAATATCTGTTCCGCAAATTGAAGTCTTATGAATTTTTATTAATACATCATTTATCCCGATTTGAGGAACAGGAACTTCATCAAGCCACAATCCGGGTTTCGAATATTTTTTTACTAGAGCTTTCATTTTTTCCATAACTAATGCCTTTTGAAGATTTTCTTTGATTTATATAAACCAAAATTATAGATTAAGCCGATAAACAACAACAAGTAAATTTAGAATATTTTTAAAAATGAAGGCATTCCCTGTATAAATAAAAAAGGTAATCTATCTTTAACAAAAATTAAATAATTGACCAAAGTGCAAATTCAGTATGGGAAGATTCTTTGACTTTTTTAATTTTATCATTAAAATTTTTTGTATCTATTCCATTAATTTCTGCGGTTGATCTTAACCACGACATTTCTTCACTATGATCATTTATATCGCTTAATACAAGTTTCAATCCGTCAGATAAGAACGAATCAGCGACCAGAACACTGGAAAATTTGATTGGATCTTCGACTATATATTTATTTTCAATCAAATTTTTTAGAGTCTCTTCATAAAATTCAGTCGCAAATCCCAATTTATTGGCTATTTTCCTTATAATATTTTTTTCAGATTCGGTAAGCTGTTTATCTTTTTTTGCTACAATTAAAAGCCCTTTTAAATAATTACTTTTATCAAGAAGAGTTAATTGCATTTCACTACTCCATAATAATGCTTGGCAAAACTACTAAAAATAATTTATTTTGCAAATCCAATATGCAAGACATACTTAATTTTGTTAAAAATCATTACTCTCTATAAATAATTTATTGTAATTTTGTCCTATAAAATATATGAGATGATTTTCTAATAAACTGTAAAATATCGTTACCTAATAAAAAATTTTAATGGAGAAAAATTTTATGGACTTCAGAATTGAATCAGATAGTATGGGAGAAATAAAAGTCCCATCAAATAAATATTACGGAGCTCAAACAGCCCGCTCTCTAATGAATTTCAAAATCGGCGGTGAAAAATTCCCTCGTGAATTAATAAGAGCTTTAGGTATCCTGAAAAAAGCTGCTGCATTAACAAATAAAGAACTGGGAATCCTTGATTCTGAAAAAGCTGCTCTTATTGTAAAAGCTGCAGATGAGGTTATTGAAGGTAAACTTGATGATCATTTTCCGCTTGTTGTATGGCAAACCGGAAGCGGTACCCAAACAAACATGAATGCAAATGAAGTTATTTCTAATCGTGCCATAGAGCTTTCCGGAGGAGTCATTGGCAGTAAAAAACCGATTCATCCAAATGATGATGTTAATAAAGCTCAATCATCTAATGATACTTTCCCAACAGCTATGCATATTGCAGTGGTTGAAGAGATTCATAGACGATTAATTCCAATGGTCACTAAATTACGCGATGCTATGCAGGATAAATCAAAAGAATTTGCAGATATTATTAAAATCGGCAGAACTCATTTAATGGATGCTACTCCTTTAACTTTAGGTCAGGAATTTTCCGGTTATGTTCAGCAATTGACTAGCAGTCTTGAAAGAATTAATTCATGCCTGCCTCATATTTATGAACTTGCACTAGGAGGAACAGCTGTAGGCACAGGATTAAATACTCATCCTGAATTCGCTGTAAAAGCTGCTGCAAAAATTTCTGAGCTGACAGGAAAACCTTTTATTTCAGCTAGAAATAAATTTGAAGCGCTAGCTACTCACGATTCATTGGTTGAAACAAGCGGAGTCCTGAAAACTTTAGCTTCTTCACTTATGAAAATTGCTAATGATATAAGATGGCTTGGATCCGGACCACGCTGCGGTATTGGCGAATTATCCTTGCCTGAAAATGAACCGGGAAGTTCAATTATGCCCGGTAAGGTCAATCCAACTCAATCGGAAGCAATGACAATGGTTTGTGTCCAGGTATTTGGAAATGATACTTCTGTTAATTTTGCAGGCGCTAGCGGGAATTTCGAGCTTAATGTATTTAAACCTGTAATTATTTTTAATGTCCTACAATCGATTCGTTTACTAGCAGACGCTTGCGAGAGTTTTACTGATAATTGTGTAGTTGGAATAAAAGCAAATGAAATCAATATCAAAAATCATTTAAATAATTCCCTTATGTTAGTTACTTCACTTAATCCATACATAGGATATGATAATGCTGCCAAAGTTGCAAAGAAAGCTCATAAGGAAAACAAAACCTTGCGAGAGGCTGCAATTGAGCTTGGTTTATTGACAGGTGAAAAATTTGATGAGGTTGTGCGACCTGAAAAGATGATTAGTCCTAAAGCATGAGATAATTTAAAGAAATATTCTAGTTTTTATATAACGATTTCGATTTTATGAATGAAATAATAGTTAATGTTTATCTCATTATTGAGGATAATTACGTCAAATCTTTCCGAGCGGTTGCTTATGAAATTGAAGGTGGAGATGATAATAAAATTGAATTCTTAAAAAGTAAAGTTAAAGAAGACTTTGCGAAATCTTTTTATTTTGATGCGCCTGTGATTAAAAATGGGAAATTTATGAAATATCCCAAATTTGCTAAGTTAGAAAAACAAGGTATGCAATATCAACTGTTTGAAGAAATATTTGAAAAATTTAAAGTACCTCAAAACCCATTGATTTGTGTTACTCCTGTTGTTGATGGTAAAATATTAGGTTGACAGAATTATAGTTACTTAAATTTTATTCAAATTGAATGAATATATTCTTTATTGATTTAAAATATTCTTAAGTAATATTCCTTTAATTGAATGAACCTGTTTTTTTATATTAATATTCTATGTTTATTTATTTTTTGGTATAAACTTTTTTTCTGTTTCTATCGAAAATGAATTGAAGCGGTTTTATGAAACAAATTAAATTATTTTTTCCCATTATTATCTATCTTTTTTTATTAATTCCATTGAAAGGTGAAATTTTGTTCATTAGTGATAAAAGTAAAGATACTGTTGAATTGCCCCATTCTAAGGATAAAAAAAATGTTCATAATCTAAATAAATACATTTCATCTAAAAGACTAGGTTCGTTTGTAGAAAATGGAAAAACATTCTTTAGATTATTTTCCCCGGATGCTGAAAGCGTCACCTTGGTTACATTTATACATCCGGAAGATTCTACGGGCAGCGAATTTGAAATGAAAAGGGATAATGAAGGCGTTTGGGAGACTTCTATCCAAGGAGAGCATTTTGGATTATTTTATGGTTTCAAAGTATTTAATTTGAAATATCCTTCAACAAAAAATGTAATATGCCTCGATCCTTATGCAAAAGCGGTTGCTACTTACAATACCTATTATTCGCCTCGCAGGTCAATTGTAGTCAAAGAAGGAAATTATAACTGGGAAGGGGACCATTGGATACAACGAGATTGGCGCGATTTGATTATATACGAAATGCACATTAGGGATATGACAGCAGATCCTTCTTCAGGATCAGATAAACCCGGAACTTATAGCGGACTTATTGAACATGGTAAAATAGGCGGAATTGATTATATTAAAAAATTGGGGGTGAATACAGTCGAAATTCTGCCTTCTCAACAGTTTGCTAACATTGAAATCCCTTATAAAGACTCGCTCAATGGCAGATATAATACCTGGAATCCTTATGAAAGAAATCATTGGGGCTATATGACTGCGGCTTACTTTGCCCCTGAATCTTATTATAGTGACACATCAAGAAATTTTAAATGGAATACATGGAGCGGTACTTCAGGTAAGCAGATTAATGATTTTAAAGATATGGTTAAAGCTTTCCATAATGAGGGAATCGGTGTCATAATGGATGTGGTATATAATCATCTTTCTGAATATGAACTAGGTAATCTGAAAGAAATTGACAGAGATTATTATTTTCGTCTTGATAAGAATGGTAATTATACTGACCAGAGTTATTGCGGAAACGACCTAAAAACAGAACGTCCAATGGTAAGAAGACTTATAATAGACAGTATTTTATATTGGATGAAAGAATACCATGTTGATGGATTTCGCTTTGATTTAGGTAAATTGATTGATTGGGAAACTGTTGAGGAAATTATATATGAAGCAAAAAAGATTAACCCAAATGTTGTGATTGTATGCGAACCTTGGGGTGGTGGTTATGATCCGGCTGGTTTCTCTTTGCGCGGTTGGGGAAGTTGGAATGACCAAATTAGAAACGGTATTAAAGGCGAAAACCCAATAAACGGTCTTGGCTGGATTTTCGGTCATTGGTATGGTAATAATAACCCCGATAGAATAAAAAGTTATGTTAATGGCACTTTGGTTAGAGATAAATTCGGATTATTCCAAAAGAAGGAACAGTCAGTTAATTATCTTTCCTCACATGACGGGTATACACTTGGCGATTTTATACGTATTGCAACTAAATCCGTTGATCAAAATGAAATTATTAAAGATGTTGATAATTATGTAAAATTAAATCCTTTTGAATTAAAATTAAATAAACTTGCTGCATTATTTCTTTTTACTTCTCAAGGTATAACAATGTTTCAGGAAGGTGATGAGTTTGCAAGGACAAAGGTTATTCCTTATAATGAAAATGTTCCTGATACAGATAAGGGGAAGATTGACCATAATAGCTATAACAAGGATAATTCAACAAATTATATCAATTATAAACATGCAGAGATTAATTCAGACCTAAGAAATTATTATACGGGTTTAATATCTCTACGTGAAAAATTCCCCTCATTCAGACGGGCAAAATATAATGATGTTAAATTTTTTAATATTGCTGATAACCAGTTTGCGCTTGGATATCGGGTAAAATACCAAAATGAAGATTTTATAGTACTTTTTAACGCAAATACCGGTAAAAATGAGGAATTTACTTTACCTGAAGGCAAGTGGGAAGTATATGTTGACTCTCACAAAGCTGGTATAAAATCCTTAAGCGAAGTTGATGGCAATATAATTCTACAACCTACTACCGGTTGCGTTTTGAAGAAAAAATAATACTATAATCCTTTTTTGCGGATAAATCTTTTATAATTGTCTTTTATCTCCTGAAAGCTATATAATATCTCATCTATTAAATTTATTTACATTAATTTTTAATAAATTTGTTTAATAGAATTATTTGTATATATAGATGCTTATACACAAAACCGAAATTAGAGTTAGGTACGCTGATACTGATCAAATGCATTTTGTTTATAACGGAAAATACTTTGAATATTTCGAGGTTGGAAGAACAGAAATGCTTCGGGAGAACGGGCTTCCTTACGAAAGAATTGAAAAAGACGGTTATCAGCTTCCGGTAATTGAAACTGGTACTAAATATATTAGACCGGCTTTTTATGATGATTTACTAATAATTGAATCTATTGTCAAAACGAATCCTATTTTCCGAATACATATTGACTATAAAATATTAAGACTAAATTCTAATGAGTTGCTTGCTGAAGGTTTTACGGAACATGTATTCATCAGTGTAATGACTAAAAAAGTCGTAAGACCGCCAAAATTCTTTAGTGAAAAAATGGAACCTTTCTTTTTATAATTAATTATTTAATCTGGTTTTTATAGTAAAATGATGTTCGATAAATTAAAACAACTTTCCAAAGATACAGGCGTTTATGGAATAAGCACTATTGGCGGGAGAGTTCTGACTTTTTTACTTGTACCATTTTATACGCATGTATTTGATACAAGACAATTTGGGATTTTTTCTACACTTTATAGTTTTATCGGGATTCTAAATGTTATAATGCTTTATGGCATGGACTCCGCATACCTTAAATTCGCCTCAAATCCCATAATCGGAGACGATAAGGATAATTTTTCTACGCCTTATTTATCCATATTATATATCGGAATTCTTTTTAGCGTTCTGATTATTGCAGCCAAATCGTATATATATTCATTATTGGATGTACCGCCGGAATATTCTTATCTTATTTATTATATAATAGGAATATTATTCATTGATGCGATTAGTGTCATTCCCTTTATTGCTCTTCGTCTCGAACATAAGGCGAAGAAATTTGCTCTATTTAAATCAATAAATATTTTTATTAATATTTTTCTGAATTTATTTTTAATTATAAAATTAAAATGGGGAATAGAAGCTGTATTCTTTAGCAATTTAGTGTCTTCTTTTTCATCATTCATTCTGCTTTTCCCGGATGTTGCTAAAAAGCTAAAACTAAAAATTAACGTTGTCCTATTGAAAAGATTATTGAAATTTGGATTGCCCTATTTTCCGGCAGGAATTGCGGCAATGCTTATTCAAGGGGTTGACCGACCTATTATTAATCACCTTACTAATATTGAAACGGCAGGTTTATATAGCGCAAATTATAAGCTGGGAATTTTTATGATGCTTTTTGTTAATATGTTTCAATATGCATGGCAGCCATTTTTCCTTCAAAATGCATCCGAAAAAAATGCTAAAGAAATATTTGCAAAAGTTCTTACCTATTTTACACTGGCAAGCAGTTTTATACTAGTTGTCTTATCGCTATTTGTAGATGATATCGTAAGAATTAAAATATTTGGTCATTCAATAATTTATCAGTCATATTTGAGCGGTCTGAATATTGTACCGGTCGTTTTATTCGGATATATGTTTCTAGGGATATATACAATCTTTACAGCAGGTATCTTTATTAAAGAGAAGAGTATTTATGTTCCAATCATTACTATAATCGGCGCTGTAGTTAATATTGGCTTCAATTTTTTACTTATCCCTTTAATCGGAATTATGGGTGCAGCATTGGCTACTCTCTTTGCATATTTTATTATGGCTATTATTTATTTCTTTATTACTCAAAAATTCTATAAGATTAATTATGAATATTCTAAATTAGCCAGGATATTTTTCGCGCTTATTTCAGTATCTGCCATTTATTATATACAACTTTTCGGAAAGCACTTAAATCTTGTGAATAAATTTCTGATTTTATTGTTGTTTATAATACTTTTAATGATTTTTAATGTCGGGCGTGAGGAATTCAATTTTCTAAAGAAAAGATTCTTAAATAGAAAAATTAAAAGTTTATGAAGGCTACATCGATGAATGAGGTAAATGTAAAAATTAAAAGAATTAGCCCCGATTTTAATAATGTTGAATTACCTGCTTATTCAACTCCCGATAGCGCAGGAATGGATATTAGAGCCGCATTAATGGAAGATTTATATGTACACCCCGGAGAAATCGTTTTAGTTCCGACAAACCTTTCTGTAGAGATTCCCAAAGGTTATGAAATCCAAGTTCGTCCTCGCAGCGGTTTAGCTATTAAATATGGAATAGGTGTACTCAATTCACCCGGGACTATTGATGCCGACTACAGAGGTGAGATAAAAATTATTCTCTTTAATTATGGGAAATTAGATTTCAAAATTTCTTGCGGAGATAGAATTGCTCAAATTGTACTTTCTAAAGTCTATACAGCTAAGTTTATTGTTTCCGGAGCTCTTTCGTCTAGCTCTCGCGGAGAAGGCGGATTTGGTCATACCGGGAATGAATAGATTTTATTTTTATACTAAAATAGCTTTATTAATAAATATGCCAATGCAGATATTGCACCTGTAACCCATTCCTAATTCCTGAACTGTACCCCATAAGGATAGACAAAAATATAACTTTTTTAGGACATATTGATGCAGAATAATTACTAAAATTACAAATATTTATGTGATTCAATCATTTGTATTATTAACAATAATAAATTATTGTAAGTGTGTGAAAATATGAGATTTATTTTAATTTTTTCGGAGAATGAAAATGAAAAACTCATTTACAAATATTGTTATTCCTTTTTTTTTATTTATTTTACTATGCTCTTGTTCTCCAACATATCACCAGACAAATATCGAAAATCCTACTGATGATAAATACATGGGCATATTTCCTCACCGGAATGACTCAAAACAATTATCCGAGATAAGTAACTCAATTCAAAGAGTCTCATGCCTGGCTTTATATGAAGTGTACTCTTTTAGAAATGATAGTAATTTAAAAGTAATCAACCTTAATGATTCTACTATAAAAGCAAATTATATCAACAATACTAGTATGGACAAATCAAACTCCGGTACTGCTACTATAATATACTCAGATAATGGTAAGGTTGGACTCTTAACTTGTGCTCATATTATTGATTTTCAGGATACAATAATTTCCTTTTTCTCAAACGGTAACGGCACTTACTCAGACAAAGTGGCTAGTATTGCATTCAAGAAAAAGCTTTTTATCTATATTGCAGGATTTCCATTGGGCAGCAGTGTAAATCTAATACATATGGACAAAACATCTGATTTAGCATTATTAGGTCAAATTTATCCGTCAAAATATATTCTCGATTTTCCTGTCCTTAGTTGTAACTTTGGGGATGCTAAGAAATTAGACCTGGCAAACTTTGTCTATTCAATTGGTTTTCCATTAAATTATAAAATGATTTCGCAGGCTATTGTAAGCAGACCAAATTATGACGGTAATGGCTCATTTTTTATAGATGCTGTCATAAACCCAGGCTTCAGCGGTGGTCCTGTCCTTGCTATTAATAATGAAACATCTAAACTTGAATTAGTGGGAATTATTGATTGGGTTGCAGAAGAAAATCAAAATATTGTTGAACCTTCCTCACAAAATGAAGGAACTATTTATGATCCCCATATCCCTTATAAAAGTGACCTTTATATAAAGCAATTAAAAATGATAAAATATGGCATTACTAAAATAATTTCAATTGAAGAAATTGAAAGTTTTCTAAAGGATAATAAAAATTACTTTATTAATGCCGGATATTATTTCTAGAAATTTTAATTCGTACTAATATTATTATTAGGTCTGTTTTAAAGTTTTGATGCTATTTTAAAAACCTCTTCTGCGTGTTGTTCAATGTTTTTTACATTAATAATATTATTTATTTTCCCTTTTTTATTTACAATAAAGGTTACTCTGTTGTCATAACCATTGTTATTATAGACACCATAATCCTTAGATACCTTTTTGGTTGCATCTGATAATAAAGGGAAATTTAAGTTATTGTCCTTGATAAATTTTAAGATTTCTTTTTTTGTATCAACACTTATACCTAAAACCTGAATTTTGTTTTTCTTAAATTTTCCCCAGTCATCTCTTATGCCACAAGCTTCTTTTGTGCATCCGGCTGTTCCGGCTTTAGGATAAAAATAAACAATTACGGGCATTTTCCCCTTAAATGAAGAAAGAGTATAATGATGACCATACGCATCTTCTAATGTAAAATTAGGAGCAGTCATTCCAATTTTTAACCCGGGTTTTTGACTTTCCATTTTCGTTTGCGCTTTTGAAAATGGTCCAATTATTAAAATTAGCGTCGAAAATAATACATATAATAACTTTTTCATATTTACCTCATGTCATAATTTTACATAAAAACTTTATGCAATATTAATTTTTTTAATAATCTTCTTTAGATCAAAAAATCGTGACCTTAAAATTTTGTTATCCTAAATCACATTTAGAATTTAATGAAGTTAGAAATTAAGGTGACTAATAAATTTTTTGAACACAAACTTTTAATCTTTAAAAATAAAATGGTTGCAAAAGAGTAATTATTTTTGAAACTTATAGTTGAATTATAAAAATTAAATGATTTTATCGATAATATAATTATATATTCTGATACACTAGAGCTCATTTTTTAATATAAATCCAAATATTCTAATTTCCTTATGAAAAAGAATCTAAATAAGAATAAATCTGTACAGAAAACTGGAAAAAGTAAATTACCGCTCTCTTTGGATAATGAGGAAAAGAAGCATCAAACTGAAGAATCGCTTAGAGTTAGCCAGGAAAGATATTTTGAACTTTTTGAATACAATCCTAACCCTATGTTAATTTATGAAATGGGATCATGGAAATTTGTAGATATAAATAAAACAGCCTTAGCTTTATATGGCTATTCAAGAGAAGAATTCCTTTTACTTTCTGTTCCGGATATAATCCCGCAGGAAGATGTCCCTTCTACTCTGGAAATTCTAAAAAACTCCTCTGAAATAAGAAATGCAGGAATTAAAAGGCATATAAAAAAAGACGGATCAATAATTTTTGTCGATATAAGATCAAACCTATTGCCGAAAGCTGACGGTAAAAACTACAGAATTAT
>JAJYOQ010000418.1 GCA_021796135.1 Bacteroidota bacterium | reverse complement strand
AAACACTTTTTTTGAATTCTTGACTGTAATAGTCCGCTATCGTTGGTTCTTATTTTGGTTCGTGCTAATTATAACCGGTAGCGTGACTTTATATGCGTTTCTTGCGCCCAAGTGGTATAAATCCACTGCTTCCGTTTTACCAGCGGAGAAGAATGATCTTTTGTCGGCGATTTCAGGAATTTCGAGCCTTGCAAAAAGTTTTTCGGCAAGTAAAGGCTTGGCTGCTCTAACAGGAAAAAACTCGGAGTCGGATAGGTACCTTGCAATTCTTAAAAGCGCTACCGTAACAGATGAGATAATTAAGAAGTTTGACCTTAGAAAAGAATATGATAGACAAAACGATTATTACGAGAAAGTTGTAAAGGATTGGCAGTCAAATTCCGACTTTGAGATTCAAGATGAAGGCAATTTAACGATAACTGTTTATGATATGAATCCGAAGAAAGCAGCAGATATTGCAAACTACCTTGTTCAAAGATTGAATGATATCAATACAGATTTAAGTGTAGCTAACGCTAAGGCAAACAGAGAATTTGTAGAGAAAAGATACCAGCAAAGTATAAGCGATATTAACAATCTTGAAACTGGAATGCAGAAGTTTCAAGAAAAGTACGGAGTTATAGCAGTTCCGGAACAACTGAAGGCAACCGTTGAATCAATGTCGAAAATTTATGTTGACCTTTATAAAAAGGAGGTTGAGTTCAATGTTTTGAAACAAACCTACGGAGTTGATCATCCGATGACTGCAAACGCAAGAATTGAAATGGATGAGCTTCGAAAGAAAATTGATCAACTCAACAACGGTACAGATGCGTCACAGAAAGAGGTTAAACTTTTAATACCGTTTAAGGAAGCGCCTGAACTTGGAAACGAATATTTGAAAATTTATCGTAACTTAGAAATTCAGTACAAGATTCTGGAATTCATCCAGCCACTGTATGAGCAAGCCAAAATTGAAGAAGTTAGAAATACTCCTTCCGTATTAGTCCTCGACAATGCAGTACCTTCTGATCACAAAGCCAAACCGAAAGCCACTATCTTTGCTTCAGTCTCTTTCATAATATCCGTTCTGTTAGGATTGTTTTTTGTTTTCTTCAGAGAATTGTTATTGAAAATGAAACAGTATAATCCAAGTGGGTATTCATTTATAATAATTTCTCTCAAGAAAGATTTATCAAAAATTGGTATAAAACGGTAAATGACTTTGTCTGGTGAAGCCATTTTTATAAAGCCATGCATCCGAGGTCTTGGTGAAATGATTAAAGAAGGTGCATGTCTAGAAAAATCATCGCAGGGGACTTCTTAAGTTTTGCTTTAACAATATAAGTTATTACAACATGTGACAAGATCATTACGTATGACTGAAATTAAAGATATCAAAAGAAATTCTTTCTATTCGTTTGTTTCTATATCATCGAGAATCATTCCAAATATGCTGGTCTTCTGGTTAATCGCTCGATATTATGGTCCAGTAGCATTCGGCAAGTTCTCATATTCTCATACATTGGCGAATACTTTTCTCTTATTTGCAGATTTTGGATTTGATTTATTACTAACCACAGAAATTGCAAAAAACCGTTCCGAAGCAAGATCGGTTTTCCAGCGATACTTTTGGATCAAAATTGGATTAGCCCTAATTGCTTTAGTTACGATGTCCACATTTGTTATAGTTAGAGGAGGGGATTTTGATTCGATCCTTATTGGATTGATTTTTGGTTTCTATATGCTTTTCAACACAATTGCGAATTTTTTCGTTGCTTCGTTTAAGGGATTTGAGAGATTAGATTACGATGCTAAGGTTTCTTTTGTGATGAATTCTTTTCTCCTACTAGCGGCAATTATGCTGTTTGTGCTTAACCAAAATATACTTTTTTTTGCGATAGCTTACGTGATTTCTAGAGTACTTGGATTCGTTTATAGTATCAAACTGTCTCACAATACTATGCCGGGATTATCTTACAAACTATCATTCGACGACATAAATGATAGTTTAAGAAAAGCGTTTATGTATGGGATTCTAATTCTAGCGCAGAGTCTATTATTTCAGTTGGATACTATCATGTTGGGAATATTTAAAAGTGACTATGAAGTAGGTGTTTATCAGGCGGTAAAGAATCTCCTGCTTGTGCCATTTATTATTCCCGGCGTAGTATTCAGTGCGCTACTTCCAACATTAGCAAGAATGTTTAAGGAAAGTCCTGATAACTGGCTCGCACTTAATAAAACCTTTTTCAAAATAATCTTTTGGCTGAATTTGCCTATTGCAGTCACTCTTTTCGCATATCCCGAACAAATAATTAGAATTATTTATTCTACCAAGAATTATGCGTCAGCTGCACCCATTTTACGCATCTTTTCTGTTATATTATTTCTGCGTAGCACTTCTGATTATCTTGGTGTAATGCTTATTACTTCCAATAGACAAAAAATTCATATCTATGTGTCGCTGACAGGTATCGTATTAAGCTTTCTTTGTAGCAGTCTAATTATTCCTATATATGGGTCACTTGGTGCTGGAATAGTTTATCTTATAATTATTGTCTTAATAGCGGGAATTTATTTTATAGTTAATTATGATATTTTTTTTCATAGCATACTTAATGCGAAGTATTTGGTCTTGTTATTAATGGCTATATTAATGGCGTTTTTAGCAGTACGCTATTCATTTCTCAGCCCGCTAATAGGTATCCCTTTGTTTTTTTCAGTGTTTATTTTTCTCGCGCTATCGTACTTTTTTACAGGGGTTGAAAGAGAAAAAATACTTTCGATAAGGCACTTACTAAACAGAAGGTTAAGTTAGAGTATGAGTCCAGTTGCGTTGATATCGTTTATATCTTTTTTCCTTCTATTGTTGACTTTTTTCAAAAAAGATACAGATGTGTTTTCGCCTGGTCGCTTATTTGCTTTAATATGGTTATTGGCTATTGGTCTGGCGGAATTGAAATTAAGTAGGTTTCAATTTGGATGGACATTGTATTCATGGTTCGCTTTAATTGTTCCTATTTTTTCATTTTTGCTGGGTGTTTTTATAGTGTATGTTATTAACAGTAATGCTAAAATTGATCCAATAATTAATGTGAGAACCAGATTCAGAGTTTCTGAAATTAACATCCACATGTTGTATGCAGTAATCATAATTCTATTCATCCTTTATACTATCTCATTTACCGTGACTTACATGATACGGGGATTTCTCCCAATGTTTACAAAAATGCCTGAAGTTGCTAGGACAAAATGGGGCGTTTTTGGGTATGGGGTATTTGTGCTTTCCATTCCTACAATCCTTTACCTGTCGTTTCTTTATTTGTTTATAATAAAGCAGAATATCTCTAAGAAAATTGTTGTGTCGATGATTGTTTTAGTTGCAGTTGCAACATATGCTACTCTTTTGAACCGCTTTTATTTAATCCTTCCAATATTTCTATTGGTGATTGCTTTATATTATAAAACATTCAAGCTTAGACCTAGAAACATGATAATTCTACTTTTGTTTTTTTGTATTGTGTTTTTCGGGATCTCATCTGTGAGGATGAGCAGGTATGCCATAAATATTCTTTTCTATTTAAGTGATATGAAGTACAACATACATTATGCGATTTTCACGGAGCCTTACATGTATGTTACAATGAATTTAGAAAACTACGCTAGAGCTGTAGAGAAACTAAATACTTTTACTTACGGTTACTTCTCTTCTGATTTTCTTCTATTTGCAACAGGACTTAAGCAAGAACTTATGGAGTATATGCGAGTGGTTGACTTTCCATACATAATTACGTCAACATATAATACTTACACAATGTTTTTTATTTATTACAGAGACTTTGGCTTATTTGGTGTATTGATTTTGCCAATGCTGTTGGGCGGGGGGAATTTCCTCGATTTATTATAGGATGAGAAAATGTCCAGATATTGTTAATGTTTCTTTATATGGACTATGTGTTTTTGTATTAGTTTTTTCATTTTTCGTACCAATATTGCATTGGATACATTTTGTATTCAACATTACACTCGTGTATTTGTCAACTATGATTATAACAAAAACAGTTAGGGATAACCCAGTTTCTTAGATGAAACTTCACGTTTGAGTTAATGCAAGTCGGTTATAACTTTAGATGATGATTAAAGCTATTTAGAGGTTACTTCTGAGAGTACTACATATACATAGTTATGATTTC
>JAJYOQ010000417.1 GCA_021796135.1 Bacteroidota bacterium | reverse complement strand
CATCCCAACGAAAGATTCTACAAACGTGCAGTTACTGAAGTAGAATTAGGTCTTGGTGAATCATATATGGACGGCTGGTGGGATGTAGATAAACTCGATGAGATGATTTACAGAATTGTCCGGGCTGATTTGCAAAACAAGGTAAAACATAATTATAAAGTTGCTTTGCAGCTTGCAGGTTTTTGGCTGATAAATATGCAGACAAGACGTAGAGCATTTATAATCGGCAAAAGGCATTACGATTTAGGCAACGAATTATTTCGTAAGATGCTCGATAAGCGAATGAACTATAGTTGTGCCTATTGGAAAGACGCAAAAACTTTAGATGAAGCTCAAGAAAATAAATTGGATTTAATTTGCAAAAAGCTAATTCTTAAACCAGGAATGCGGGTGCTTGATATTGGCTGCGGCTGGGGTGCTTTTGGAAAATACGCTGCTGAAAAATATGGTGTTGAAGTTGTCGGAATTACTGTTTCTAAAGAACAGGTTGAACTCGGAAAAGAGTTGTGTAAAGGTCTGCCTGTTGAATTTAGATTACAGGATTATAGAGATGTAAATGAAAAATTTGATAGACTCGTTTCAGTTGGAATGATCGAACATGTTGGTTACAGGAACTATAGGCAGTATTTTGAAATTGTTAAAAGAAACCTTAAAGATGGCGGTTTGTTTTTACTTCATACTATCGGTGATATTCGTTCATTAAAAAGTACGGATGCATGGACACATAAATATATTTTCCCAAACGGAATGCTTCCTTCAATTACCCAACTTGGTAAAGCGATAGAAGGTTTATTTGTGATGGAAGACTGGCATAATTTCGGTGCAGATTACGATAAAACATTGATGGCTTGGTACGAAAACTTTGAAGCGAACTGGAAGCTATTAAAAAGCAATTACGACGACCGTTTCTATAGAATGTGGAAATATTTTTTGCTTTCAAGCGCGGGAGCATTTCGGGCAAGGAGTAAAAACCAGCTTTGGCAGATAGTTCTTTCGAAAAATGGAATTCTTGGCGGATATAATTCATTTAGATGAAAAAAATATTTTGATGATTTAATAAAACCTTTGAATTTAGTAATCCTCAGATTATCCGTTTTATTAACTGATGTTACGCAACTCTTGGAAAACCTGTCTGCCGCCAGGCAGGTTAGAGTATTGGAATTGAGTAGTATTTCCAAATATTCCATTACTCCATTATTCCAACATCCCCAGGGCTGTTTCTGTGTAACGTGAATTATTATTTATAAATGGTTCTATCTTATTGTAGATCAAGTTCATCATAATTCTCGGAGATTCTTATGATTCATAAAATCAACGGTAAACAGCACAATTCAAAACTCTGCTTTGTGTGCGGATTGAAAAACAAATTTGGTATTCAAGCACATTTTTATATAACTGAAAATCAAGAACTTATTGCATTATTTACTCCTTCAGAAGAACATCAAAGTTATCCAGGGAGACTACACGGTGGTATTGCCTCCGCTATTCTTGATGAAACTATCGGAAGAGCGATTCTAAATAAATATGAAACTGAAGTCTGGGGCGTCACGATAGAATTAAATACAAAATTCAAAAAGCCAATACCTTTAAAACAGCAATTAAAGGTCATCGGAAGAATTACAACTGAAAATAGCCGAATGTTTGAAGGAACAGGAGAAATTATCTTACCAAATGGTGATGTAGCAGTCACAGCTCACGGAAAATACTTAAAGGTGCCCTTAGAAAAAATTACGGATTTTGATATAGAAGAAAACGAGTGGAGAATTGTTGAATTGGAAACTGATCCAAAAGGAATTGAAATATAATTTGTGGTAAAACTTTTATATTTTTACTCGCAGATTAGGAATAAATTGTCAAAAGATCATAAGTCTATTTGATAAAACGGTTACAAAAATAACTATAAACAAACAAGGGTTAATTTATGAATACCAAGGATCTAGGATTTAGCACTAAGTTAATTCATGGAGATGATTTTGAAGATCAGTTTGGCAGTGCAACTGTACCCATCTATCAAACCTCTACATTTAAGTTCAAAAATGCTCAACACGGCGCAGATTGTTTTTCGGGTGCAAGCAATGGATATATTTATACAAGAATAGCTAATCCCACAATCCGGGCTCTTGAAAAAAATATCGCCGGACTTGAAAATGGTTATGACGGAATAGCTACAAGCTCCGGAATGTCCGCAATTACAACGGTATATATGGCATTATTAGGAGCCGGCAGCCACATTATAAGTACTGCTTCTGTTTATGGTCCTGCAAGAGGAGTTTTGGAACAAGATTTTTCGCGCTTTAATGTAGAAGCTGATTTTGTAAATACAGCGGATATTAAAGAGATTCAATCAGCCATAAAAAGTAATACAAAAGTTCTCTATGTCGAAACACCGGCAAATCCAACAATGGAGCTTACCGATATAAAAGCTTGCGCTGAGATTGCAAAAAAACATAATTTGGTTTTGGTCGTTGATAATACTTTTGCAACTCCTTATTTGCAAAAGCCATTAGATTTAGGAGCAGATGTGGTTCTTCACTCAGTCACTAAATTTATCAATGGTCATGCAGATATTGTAGGCGGAATAGTAATCACAAAAGAGAAAGAATTATATAAAAAAATCAGACATTCTATGGTTTATATGGGATGTAATATGGACCCGCATCAAGCTTATTTGGTTTTGCGCGGAGTAAAAACTTTATCTCTTCGTGTAGAGCGTAATCAAGAGAATGCTATTAAAGTAGCTAATTATTTAGAAAAACATCCTAAAATTAGCTGGATAAAATACCCGGGGTTAAAATCTCATCCTCAATTTGATTTGGCAAAAACACAAATGAAGGGTTTTGGTTCAATGATCAGTTTTGGAGTCAAAGGCGGGTTGGAAGCGGGAAGAAAACTTATGGATAATGTTCACTTAGCTACTTTAGCCGTATCCTTAGGCGGCGTTGAAACTCTTATACAACATCCGGCATCAATGACTCATGCTGCAGTAAACAAAGAAGATAAATTAAAAGCAGGAATTACCGACGACTTAGTGCGGTTTTCAGTAGGTATCGAGGATGTTAACGATATTATTAATGACTTGGAACAAGCTTTAGAAAAAGTATAACTTTTGAAAATGTTAATATAGTTGGGTGCTGAGTTAAGTTCGGAATTTAACTCAGCACTGGTAAATAAGTCGGATATAAAATGAATTAATGGTGATAATCTTCATCTTGCTGATGTCCTATACTTCTTTTAGCAGTTGGTTCAGCCAATTGTTTTAACTCTCCTCTTTGGAATTTTTCAATTGCTTCTTGAACATTCATTTTTCTTGCAAGATAAACTCTGCTCTTCGGCGTATTAATTATCTCAAATGCGTGTGGGCCAATATTCCCAACAATAAACGCTTCTACTCCTTTATCTAAAAACTCTTCAAGATTTTTATGACTGTGTTCTTCTTCTCTGTTTTCAAATGCTTCAAAGGTTTTTGTATTTGTATTGAAAAGAATAAAATAATTTGAATGCCCGAATCTTTTTGCTACCGGACTTTCTAAATTATTCCCGTCTGAACCGGTTAGTACTAACATTTAAATAACTCCTTAATTTAAATTCATTTATCAGTTTTATTTTCCTTAATTAAATTTTCCGGCATTTGTACCGCGATTACCTTGCCGCGCGCGCATACTTCCTTATTTGCGGAAACTGTTATCTCAGAAATTACTTTTCTTCCTTTAATTTCAATTACTTTTCCTCTTAACTCAAGTTCAACACCTAACGGCGTTGGACGAAGAAAATCTACTTGAAGTGATGCCGTTACAAAACGAAATGGCGGTAGAGTATCCGGTTCTCTTCCTTCTGCACGATATGAAGCTAATGCAGCAGTTCCGGTACCGTGACAATCAATCAGGGAAGCAATCAATCCGCCATAAACATACTCCGGAATTGCTATGTGATATGGTTGAGGAGTAAAATGTGAAATTGTTTCATCGCCATCCCAATAGCTTTTAATTTGATGACCGTGTTCATTCAATCTGCCGCATCCGTAACAATAGCTTAACTCATCCGGATAATAATCCTGAATTGCTTTTAATAACATAATTGCCTCTAAAATTATTTTATTCTATAATACTTCTAAAAAGTTCTTCCAAGCATTTAATCTTAAAACAAAACCAGGGAACTTGATCTTTATATTCAAGATATATC
>JAJYOQ010000416.1 GCA_021796135.1 Bacteroidota bacterium | reverse complement strand
TAATCACCTTTTTTGAGTTTTATTGACTTTTTTTGAAAATTGAATGAGAAAATCTCATTCCTGATTAAAATAAAAACCCAACTTCCTTGTTCGAAATTGGGTTTTTATATCTTAGTTTTGAAAATCTTATCAAAAAAAGAGAGCATAATGTTAAACTTCCATAATTTCTTTTTCTTTATGCTTCAGGATATCATCAATCTTTTGGATATGCTCGTCGGTAAGCTTTTGAACCTTATCCTCGGCTTCTTTTAATTGATCCTCAGAAATTTTTTTATTTTTCTCTTCTCGTTTCAAATGTTCATTTGCATCTCTGCGAACATTTCGAATAGCAATTTTAGATTCTTCGCCAAACTTCTTAACAAGCTTAACAAAATCTCTCCTGCGCTCTTCATTTAACGGTGGAACAGGGATCTTCAAATTTGTTCCGTCATTGACAGGATTAAAACCAAGGTTAGCTTCAAGAATTGCTTTGTCAACATGGCTTACTATGGATTTATCCCATGGTGTAATTGATAAAGTATGCGCATCCAAAACGGTAACATTTGCAACCTGATTGAGGGCAGTCATATTGCCGTAATATTCAACTTTAATACCGTCAAGTAGAGCAGTTGTAGCTTTCCCCGTTCTAATTTTTGCAAGTTCAGCTCTAAGAGCTTCAAGCGATTTGTCCATCCTTGCTCTTGCATCATTTATTACTTGTTCCATAAATAACCTCTAATAATTAATTATTCAAAGTGCTAATTGTACAATTTGAATTTTTTCTATAGTGAAAAGTAAGAAGCTAAAACTAAAAGGGCAAAATATTATTACTGCTTCGGGTCATTTATTACAGTACCGATAGCTTCGCCTTTGACCAATTTTAATAGATTATCCGGCACGTCCATATTAAAGACAACAACGGGCAGGTTGTTCTCCCGGCACAAGCTTATAGCAGTTAGATCCATAACACGAAGATTTTTTTTCAATACATCTAGGTAAGAAATATTATCAAATTTAAAAGCGTCAGGGTTTTGTTCGGGATCTGAATCAAAAACTCCGTCAACACGGGTACCTTTGATTATCACATCTGCTTCAATTTCAACTGCTCTTAAAGAAGCTGCAGTATCGGTACTGAAGTAAGGATGTCCTGTTCCTGCCCCAAAAATTATTACTCGTCCTTTTTCAAGGTGTCTAATAGCTCGTCGTCTTATATAAGGTTCGGCAATTTGCTCCATGTGGATAGCGCTCATCAAGCGTGAATAAATTCCTTTATGTTCAATTGCATTTTGGAGCGCAAGAGAGTTAATCATTGTTGCAAGCATACCCATTTGATCACCGGTAACACGGTCAATACCTTGAGCGCTTGCGCTTAAACCGCGGTATATATTTCCGCCGCCGATAACTATTCCGAGTTGGATTCCGATGTCGTAAACCTTTTTAACTTCAGTAGCAAAGAAATTCAAAACATTATGATCAATTCCAAATCCTTTTTCCCCCATCAAAGATTCACCGCTTAATTTTAAGAGTACTCTTTTATATTTTAGATCGCTCATAATTTTCTATAGAATTTGATAATTAGAATTTCGAGTTTATTTGACTGTTTTGTAAAACTTTTCAAAGAAAGCCAGTACAATATAAAAAAAAGGTCTTAATAAAAATTAAGACCTTTTCATAATTTATTTTTTCTCATCACCTAGATGAAACCGGCGGAAATGGTTTATCTTCACATCAATTCCATGTTTAGAGTTGAATTCTTTTATTAAATCAGTTACGGTTTTTGTGTTGTCTTTAATAAAAGCTTGTTCCGACAGACAATTTTCCTGGTAAAATTTATTTAATTTTCCTTGAGCAATTTTATCAAGAATTTGTTCCGGCTTCCCTTCTTTACGGGAAATTTCTTTATAGATTTCAATTTCTTTCTCTATCAGATCCTTTTGAACTTCTTCACGATAGACGCAAATAGGCTTCATAGCCGCAACTTGCATCGCAATATCTTTACCAAGATTGAAGAATTCATCTTTCTTGTCGCCAATATTGTCAAATTTAACAAGTACACCTAATTTTGAGCCAAGGTGAACATAATCAATAACCTCACCGTTGGGAGCCTCATCAATAGAAAGCCTGGATATTTGAATTTTCTCACCGACTTTTCCGAGAAGTTCATCAAATTGATCTCTAATAGACGGATTTTTTTCAAGTAAATCGTCAACGTTGGCGGGTTTAGATGAGCTAACAGCTTCTAGAACATTTTTAGCAAATTTTGTGAAGTCTTCGCTGTTGGCGACGAAGTCGGTTTCGCAGTTAACTTCAACAATAACACCGGTTTGTTTATCGTCAGAAATTTTAGTTAAAACCATTCCTTCTTTCGCGGTTCTTTCTGCTCTTTTAGCAGCAACAGCCGCGCCTTTTTTACGAAGTATTTCAATAGCCTTTTCAAAATTCCCTTCGGCTTCGGTTAAAGCTTTTTTGCAGTCCATCATACCGGCGCCGGTTTTTTGTCTTAATTCATTTACTTGTGCAGCAGTAATTGCCATATCATTATCCCTTTACGTTATTATGATTCTGAAGGAATGTCTTCTTCTTTTCTTTTTTTCTTCTTCTCTTTCTTTTTTAATTCTTTCGTTTTGTGCAGCTTCTTCAGATTTTCTTTCGGCAACCCTGGCATTACCTTCAATAACGGCTTCTGCCATAAAATTAGTAATTATTTCTATGGTTTTTACAGCGTCGTCGTTTGCGGCAATAACATAATTAACCTCATCCGGGTCGCAGTTTGTATCGACAATTGCAAAAACAGGGATGTTAAGTCTCTTAGCTTCTTTAATTGCTATGGTTTCTTTTTTAATATCCACGACAAACATTGCCCCGGGAAGTTTTGACATAGTTTCAACACCTTCCAAAACCTTTTTTAGCTTATCTTTTTCTCTGGTTAGGAACAATCTTTCTTTCTTAGTAATCTTATCAAATGTTCCGTCAGTTTCTTGCTTTTCAATATTATTAAGTCTTTTAATGCTTTTCCTGATAGTGGAAAAGTTGGTCAACATTCCGCCGAGCCATCTTTCGCTTACCCAGTTTGCATCGCATCTTCTTGCTTCGGCGTCGATAACATTCTTAGCTTGTTTTTTAGTTCCGACAAAAAGAACCCTTTTTCCTTCCGAAACTAACTTTGATAGAGCTTCCGAAGCTTCAATAATTTGAGTTTGAGTTTTCTTTAAATCGATTATATGAATCCCATTTTTTTCCATGAAGATGTAAGGCTTCATTTTGGGATTCCAGCGACGTGTTAAGTGTCCGAAGTGCGCACCGGATTCAATAAGTTGAGTTATATTTAACTTTTTCATTTTTGCTCCTGTTTTTTCTTGTCAGATATTTGACAAGCCTTCTACTCTCTTCATCTTTACCCACAATCCCATTTTAAGCGGGACACAGGAGGTAAATCAGAAAGTATGAATGATTGGTTAATAAATTAACGTTTAGAAAATTGAAATCTTTTTCTTGCTTTAGCTTGACCGTATTTTTTACGTTCGACCATTCTTGGATCTCTTGTTAAAAATCCTTCTGCTTTAAGCGCAGGTCTATATTCGGGGTTAAGGGAGATTAAACCTCTTGCTATTCCAAGCCTAATAGCCTGAGCTTGCCCGGTCGTGCCACCGCCATTGACATTAACGAAAACGTCGAACTGTCCGGCTGTGTTTGTTACTTTGAATGGATTAGTTATATCCTCTCTACTTAGTAATTGAGGGAATGCTTTTTCAAATTCATTTCCGTTTACGGTGATTTTACCGTTGCCACTTCTTAGAATTACTCTGGCAACAGATGTTTTTCTTCTACCAACAAAAATTTGATCTGTCATTATTTCTCCGTTAAACTAATTACTTCGGGTTTTTGAGCTTGATGAGGATGATTTGCGTCCGAGTAAACTTTTAATTTTTTAATTAATTTGTTTCCTAATCTATTTTTGGGAAGCATACCTTTTACGGCGGATTCAATTACAAATTCAGGTTTTTTTGCCATAAGTTCTGCATAACTTCTAATTTTTAATCCGCCCGGATAACCCGAATAATGGAAGTAGTTTTTCAACATTTCCCTTTTACCGGTTACCTTAATTTGTTTTGCGTTTATTACAACGACAAAATCACCCGTGTCTGCGTTAGGAGAAAAGGTTGTTTTTTCCTTTCCGCGAATTACTCCAGCGATTTTTGTTGCCAACCTACCCAAAACT
>JAJYOQ010000415.1 GCA_021796135.1 Bacteroidota bacterium | reverse complement strand
TTCGAATAGCATTAACTAATATAATTTAATCATTAAACAATAACGTAATAATTATGAAAAGAACCATCAAACAAATCGCCGTTTTGGGGTCGGGGGTTATGGGCTCCCGCATCGCAGCTCATTTCGCCAACATTGGCTGTAATGTTTTCCTATTGGATATAACTCCTAAAGAATTAACCGAAGCTGAAAAAAAGGAAGGGCTGTCACTTCAAGATAAAAAAGTAAGAAATAGAATTGTAAACGACAATCTGAAAAATGTTCTTGCCGCAAAGCCTTCTCCAATTTATCAACAATCTTTTTCTTCAAGAATTACTACCGGCAATTTTGAAGACGATATGAAAGTTCTTCAAAATGTAGATTGGATTATCGAAGCCGTTGTTGAGAATCTTGAAATTAAAAAATCTACTTTCGATAAAGTTGAAAAGTATAGAAAACCTGGCACATTGATAACTACAAACACTTCTGGAATTCCCGTTCATTCAATGCTCGAAGGAAGAAGCGAAGATTTTCAGAAACATTTCTGCGGTGCTCATTTCTTTAATCCGCCGAGATATTTACAACTTCTTGAAATTATTCCAACTCCTCAGACAAATCAAGAAGTTGTCGATTTCTTGATGCACTACGGTAGTCTTTACTTGGGAAAAACCACAGTGCTTTGCAAAGACACTCCAGCGTTTATTGCCAATAGAATCGGGGTCTTCAGCATTATGGCTGTGTTTAAGCTTATGAAGGAAATGAACTTAACGATTAAAGAAGTCGATACTTTGACAGGACCATTAACAGGTAAACCAAAATCAGCAACTTTCCGCACTAGCGATGTTGTAGGTATCGATACTTTAGTAAAAGTTGCTAACAACGTTTACAAAGATTGTCCAACCGATGAGGCTCGGGAATTATTTACAATTCCTGATTATGTCAATAAAATGGTAGAAAAAAACTGGCTCGGTGATAAAACAAATCAAGGTTTCTACAAAAAAGTCAAGGGTATCGGAGGTGAAAAGGAAATTCTTGAGCTGGACTTAAACACTTTTGAGTACAAACAAAGTGAAAAGCCAAAATTTGCTTCCGTTGCCGCAGCTAAGCCGATAGAAAGTTTACGCGATAGAATTAAAGCCCTTCATGCCTCAAAAGATAAAGCCGCTGATTTTCTTCGAATGCTTTCTTTCAACATTTTCCAGTATTCATCAAATAGAATTCCGGAAATAACAGATGAGCTTTATAAGATTGATGATGCAATGCGAGCTGGTTTCGGATGGGAGCTTGGTCCGTTTGAAACATGGGATGTCCTTAACGTAGAAAAAATGGTTAAGCTCATGGAAGAAGCAAATCTTCCTCCTGCACCTTGGGTAAAGGAAATGATTGCTAAAGGATTTAAATCTTTTTACCATATTGAAAACGGTAAAAGGAAATTCTTTGATCAGAATTCTTTTACGTATAAAGAAATCCCCGGCAGAGGTAATTTTATTGTTATGGAAAATTACCGCTCGAATAAACCCGTTTGGCAAAACTCAGGCGCTACTTTGCACGATATTGGTGACGGAATTGTTAATCTGGAATTTCAAACAAAGATGAATTCTATCGGCACAGAAATTCTTGAAGCGATAAACAAATCGATTGAAATTGCAGAGAAGGATTTTACAGGATTGGTTATCGGTAATGACGGACAGAATTTTTCTGCCGGAGCAAATCTGGCAATGATGTTCATGCTCGCTGCGGAACAGGAGTATGATGAGGTTGACCTTGCCGTTAGGACTTTTCAAAATGCAACTATGCGGATTCGATATTCAAGCATTCCCATTGTAGCTGCACCTCATGCACTTGCGCTTGGCGGTGGCTGCGAAGTATGTCTTCATGCAGATAAAGTTCAAGCCTCTGCGGAAACTTATATCGGTTTGGTTGAAGTTGGAGTTGGAATTATTCCTGCAGGCGGAGGTTCAAAGGAAATGGCTTTGCGCGCATCAGATAATTTTGCCGAAGGTAATATAGAACTTCAAGAACTTCAGCAGCGCTTTCTAAATATTGCTATGGCAAAAGTCTCTACATCAGCCTATGAAGCATTCGATATGGACATATTTAAGAAAGGGCGCGATCTAATAACCGTGAATCCTAATAAACTTATTTATGATGCTAAACAAGCAGCGTTGGCTATTGCTGCCGAAGGTTATTCGCAACCTCTACCGAGAAATAATATTAAAGTTCTCGGTCGATCTGCACTGGCAACTCTTTTACTCGGCGCCTATTCGTTCAGGATGGGAAACTACATTTCCGATCACGACAGGAAAATAGTCGAGAAGCTTGCTTATGTAATGTGCGGGGGTGACCTCTCGCAAGGAACTCTCGTGAGCGAACAATATCTGCTTGATCTTGAACGCGAAGCGTTTTTAAGTTTAATCGGTGAAAAGAAAACTCTTGAAAGGATTCAAAGCATTTTAACTTCAGGAAAACCGCTCCGTAATTAGCGGCTCGGTTTAGAAATAAATAAAAATATTTTATCAATTAAAAAGAAGAAAAGTTATGAAAGAAGCATATATAGTAGCAGGGTTTAGAACGGCGGTTGGGAAGGCTAAAAAAGGAGGCTTCCGATTTTTTAGGTCTGACGATCTTGCCGTGGAAGTTATTAAGCATTTGTTAAAATCGGTTCCGCAATTAGATCCGCATAGAGTTGATGACTTGATTGTCGGCAACGCCGTTCCAGAAGCGGAGCAAGGATTGCAGATTGGAAGAATGATTGCCCTCCAATGTTTGCCAATTGAAGTTCCAGGCGCAACTGTGAATAGATATTGCGCTTCGGGAGTTGATACAATCGCAACAGCAATTGCGCGCATCCGTTCCGGAATGGCAAATTGTATTATCGCCGGCGGTACGGAATCTATGTCGATGGTTCCCACTACCGGTTGGAAGCTTTCACCTAATTACAAAATTGCTGCTGAGCATCCGGAATATTATTTAAGTATGGGACTGACTGCCGAGGAAGTTGCCAAGGATTATAAAATTTCCCGTGAAGATCAAGATGAATTTTCTTATCAATCTCACATGAAGGCAATCAGCGCAATTCAAAAAGGATATTTCAAAGATGAAATTGTCCCTATCGAAGTTGAAGAAACATACATTGAAAGCGGAAAAAAGAAATCAAGAAAATTTATTGTCGATACCGATGAAGGTCCAAGGCAGGATACAACTCTCCAGGCACTTGCAAAATTGAAACCGGTCTTCGCTGCAAACGGGACTGTTACTGCCGGCAATTCTTCCCAAACATCTGATGGAGCAGCTTTCGTAATAGTGATGTCAGAAGATATGATGAAGGAATTAAATCTCAAGCCAATTGCACGGATGGTGTCTTATGCGCTTGCAGGAGTTGACCCGCGCGTAATGGGAATTGGTCCCGTTGCTGCCGTTCCTAAAGCGTTGAATATGGCGGGGATGAAATTAGAGGATTTAGATTTAATTGAACTTAATGAAGCTTTCGCTTCGCAGTCTTTAGCAGTTGTTCGGGAATTAGGAATCAATAAAGAAATTCTTAACGTTAATGGCGGCGCGATTGCGTTAGGACATCCTTTAGGTTGTACCGGTGCTAAGCTTACAGTTCAAATATTGAATGAACTAAGAAGAAGAAAAAAGAAATACGGATTAGTTACCGCATGTGTGGGCGGTGGGCAAGGCGTAGCTGCAATTTATGAGCTACTTAATTAGTCAATAAGGATTCTTAATTAAATATATAAGGAAAAGTTTTATGGAAACAGAAACAAAAAAAATCGAAGCGTTGAAGGGTGGAGAATTCTTAACCAAAGATTCCGATCCGCAATCGGTCTTTATCCCTGAAGATATTTCAGAAGAACAAAAATTGATGGCAGATGCCGCACGCGAATTTGTAGAAAAGGAAATTTTGCCTAAGCTTGATGCAATTGATCATCAAGAACCGGGATTGACTGTCAGCTTAATGGAAAAAGCCGGCGAGCTTGGATTACTCGGAGCGGCTGTTCCGGCAGAGTATGGTGGTCTCGGAGAAGATTTTAACACAAATACTTTTCTGTCAATGGAAATCGGTGCAAGCCACTCATTCGGAGTTTCCTTTGCGGCACATACCGGTATCGGAACTTTGCCGATCCTTTACTACGGCACTGCAGAGCAGAAGCAAAAATATCTTCCAAAACTTGCATCCGGTGAAATGAAAGCCGCTTATTGCTTAACTGAACCAACTTCC
>JAJYOQ010000414.1 GCA_021796135.1 Bacteroidota bacterium | reverse complement strand
AAAGTTGTATCGGTGTACCTATCCATATAATTTAGATAATCAGTGCCGATTGGAACAATTTGCCGGTAATTTGGAGAACCATAATTCTTTTGCGCCCAGAATTCGATATAATCTCCATTTGCAAATGTTCCCGCTTGACTCGATTTGAGAAACAAAGGAAGTTCTTTTCCCTTGCAAAAAATTTTTATTGTTGATGGATCAATATTAGAGGGGTTCAAGCCATAGTTTATGAGGTCTTGATAACCGATACGGTAAATTCCATCGGCTGGAACAGCAAGTTTGACGTATTGATTTGAATAATCTATCCAATTACCTGTGGTATCAGGGTAGCTAAATAATTTTCTAAAGGAACGAAAGCTTTTAGCATAGCTATAATTTGCTATAATATTTTTTAATGCTTTATCATAAACTGATTCAGTGGTTGTGTTTATTGGGAAAAGAGTAACCGGATTATAATTTACGTTAATATTGGCACTTAGTAAAACCTTAACTTGTTTCAACTTCCAATTATATGATGCATTATTTATCTGAATGGCAGCGCAGTAATAATTACCTATCCATGTGTACCCCAGGACATTGCATTCATCCGGAGGATATTGATCAGTAAGAAAATATTCCCTTTTAAGATTTTGATTTTGATATGTTAATGTTGAATCATTTAGCATCTCAACTGCGGGATTAACTTCCACATTAATATTTGCGTAAGTATTGTATTGTGGGTTACTCAAGAAAGCAGTTACTTTACTTTTCGGAGGTATAGCCACATAAATTATTTTAGAAGGTAATGAAGGAGAACCGGGTTTGCTTTCATTAAGTACATTATCAAATTTTAAACTTTTTGTTGATGTATTTCCGGTCTCTTCGAATGTATCCTTAAATGCAATATTGAGTATAAAGGAATCATTTTTTGAAACGATACTTTGAACTTTTATTTGACCGGATAATTGAAAATTAAAAGCTAAAAACAATAAATTTAGAAAAAAGAAATAATAATAATTAGGTTTATTTAGTATCCTATTTTGCAACATTAAAAATCCAGAACTATTTATTTATGCAATTTCTTTTATTTTTCTTTATTCTTATATTTCTCAATATAGTTTTCATAGTCGAAGTTCATTTTTAGGAAAAATACTTCCCAACAAAGGAAAAATGGATGGGCATAATAGTTATTAAATACCCCTTCGCTCCTACTTAAATTTTATTTCTTGAAATGAATTGTCATATCGAAAACCAATATTTACTCCCCAGTTTGAATTGTTATGATTTTACATCAAATAATTGAATACGTCTATTGTTAAAACCGGAACATATTTATGAAATATCTTATAATAACTATCCTGTATACAATATCAAATTTATGCACAAAAAACTTAATCAAGTTCCAACTGAAAATCAAAAATACTTAAACAATTTCTGTGGCAATAAGAGAACCTCGCGCGCACAATTTATTGGACGCTTCTCATTTAATGATAAATGAAGCACTTCTTTTTCCGAATCGGAACTTAAATCTACAATTGCATCTTTATGTTTACCCGAAATAGGGACAAGAAATGATTTGAGAATTAAATTCAGATCAAGTAAAAACGATTTGTTTTCAAAGTAATATTTATCAAGCGCAATAAGATTTCCAATGCTTCTTTCATCGTCTTTATAAATCTGCCAGTAGCCTGTTAATCCCGGTTTAAGATTAGTTTCTTCTCTTTCACGATATAAAAAAGGAAATTCATTCTTTATATTTTTTAGGTCTTCCAGGTCCAGCGGTCGAGGTCCAACGAAATTCATTTCACCTTTTAGAATATTAATCAACTGAGGAGCTTCATCCAATCCCGTTTTACGAAGATATTTTCCGAACCGTGATACATAAACCTGATGACCAAGCTTTAAAAGATTGGACTCACTATCTTTTATTAAAGAACTGCGGTTAGTCGCAAACGACTCCGTCTGCGGAGTAAGAGTTCTGAATTTGTAAATTTTGAATCTCCATTCTTTAAGAGACAACCCCCGCTCCTGTATGAAGAGCGGGGATTGCCCAGACTGCAAAAAGAGGATAAAACTAATAATAGCAAAAGCGGGAAAAAGTAATAATATAAAAATTAAAGCACATATTTTCCCAATCATTTTTTTAAAGATTTAACCAAATAATGTAAACCAATTCTCACTTCAGCAATATCAGTTTCTTTACTTCATTAAAACTTCCCGCAGTAATTCTGTAAAAATATATTCCGCTGGCAAGACGGCTTGCATTAAACTCTACATTATGATATCCGGCTTGCATTTCTCCGTTTGCAAGATTTGCAACTCTTTGTCCAATTGTATTGTAAACATCCAGCTCAACTTTGCTATCAACCGGCAGACTGAAACTAATTGTTGTTGTTGGATTAAATGGATTAGGGTAATTCTGCCCTAAAGAAAATTGTTTTGGTAATGTCGTAACTTTTACTACACTTGAATACTTAAAACTGCCGTCATTATCTATTTGCTTTAATCTGTATTGAGAATTTCCGCTTAATGGGCTCACATCAACAAAAGAATAACTCTTAGGTGAATTGCTGTTGCCTGATCCTTGTACAAAGCCTATCTTTTCCCAATTGCCTATTGCTGACTGACTACTGCCTACTTGCCTCTCTATATCGAACCCGTAATTATTTACTTCCGTTGCAGTCTCCCACTTCAATAAAACGGTGGCTGAGCCGGTTGGTGAGCCTGTCGAACCGGTCGAAACCGCAGTAAAAGTAGTCAGCTCCACCGGAAGCGGATCAGCACTTGGTTGGAATTCATAAGCGCCCATATCTATTGTTCCGGCACTACCGCTTGTTTTATTTACTTTCCTTGGATAGCCGGCGCCGCGGATGTCATAAGACTCTGAGTTGTAGCCGTTGTACCCGGCATCAGCACAAGCTGATTCTCCCATAATTCTAAAATCATCACCCGGCGCATTGACAAATAAAGGGTCTGAAGTAATGTTGTTGTTCGTTGCGGTAAATGTTGTTCCTGAACCTACTACGACATCATTTGTACTGTCAGAATAACATGAATAATTCATTGTTACAGCGGTTGTCGTTCCCCCCGATATGTAAAACTGTTTGCCCAGTGTTCCTGTTGTATTTCCCCAAACAATGCTGTTATTAAAAACCGGAGACGAATTCAAAAAATTATTTAAAGCGCCTCCTTCAAAGAACGCCTTATTCATAGCAATGGTTGAATTTGTTATAACCGGACTAGAAGAAGTGGAGTTCTCAATTGCGCCTCCGTTATTAAATGCTAAATTTGAATAGAAGATACAATTTGTTAATGCCGGTGAAGAAGATATATAGTTATTTAAACCGCCGCCGTATTTCGCTTCGTTTGCGGTAAAAGTAACATTAGTAATCGTAGGTGAAGCAGTATCATTGAACATTCCGCCGCCGCGGTTATAATAAGGATCTAAACCATTTGCAAAGCCGCCTTGAATTGTAAATCCGTTTAAAACCGCAGACTTTGTTAAACTCAAACTTGAACGATTATAAATAACATGGTAGCAATTTTCAGAATTATTAGTAATGCTTAACGTTGCGCCGCTCCCTGTTACAATATCGTCTCCATTCAAATCACCGCTGAGCTTAGTTTCATCGGCGCCGCCCGGACCAAAGTTTGTACGCTGTTTGACGGAATCTTCGGTTCCTGCAAAGCCTCCGTAAATAGATACTCCGTTTTTCATTTCGAAATGATAATAGCGGGAGCCTCCGCCTAATCCGTAATCATAACTTGGCTTGTATGTACCTTTAGCTACCCAAATCTGATCACCGTTTACTGCTGCATTAAGCGCCGTTTGAAGCGATGTATATGCATTCGCCCAGCTTGTACCTTCATTACTTCCATATTGTGCTGATGCATTAACGTATAATATAGGGGCGTATGCACTTGAGCTTTCATAAGCCCCCATATCCACTGTACCATCCTGTATTCTTGTATTTCCATCCAGGTCCTTTGCAAGAGTGACATAAGAATTATTCCCGGCATTTGCAGCCGGCGATGAATGCAAAAACCTTACATTTCCACTTGTTGTTGTTGGTGTATCTGGAAGAACTGAACTTATAAAAGCCGGATCTGCATCTTTGTTGCCCCCGCTGTCGATGCCGAATGCAGTATTCCATGAAGGTCCGCTGCCGCTGCTGCCTTTTATATCACTGTAATAAAATTCTGGTATGCTGTCGGTTGAGGTTA
>JAJYOQ010000031.1 GCA_021796135.1 Bacteroidota bacterium | reverse complement strand
AATGATTCGGAAATATACAATAATGGGGTGAAATAATAAATGTAAATTATAAACAAATTTTACACACTACCTCCGAGGTTTAGGAAAACCTCGGAGGTTTCTCACTATGTAATAATAACCTTTTGCGTAAGGTGACTAATTAATTTAATTCCAATTGCTTTTCCTTATCGTTAGTATTTTTGGGAACGGTATGCAGAAATTCACCGTACTGCATCGGCTCTTCGAGTCTGCAAGACCAAACCAACTGATCTTTCCCATTTTTGTCTTTCCATACAGTAATATCGGGACAGCCGTCACACATGCTTTGATCGCCGTTAGCCATAAAATCTACAGGTTGAATAATCATAATTGACTGCATATAAACTTTCTTAAAAATCCTAAATGGATTTACCGTAAGATAGCCGAGATATTTTTTTAACGCATTGCGAACGCTTTTATTTATTGCCCATAAATTAAGCATTGTTGCTCTGCCCATGCTTAAAGTCTTAGGCGAAGCATAAGATAAGTAACGGTTATTTTTATAATGATAAACTTCCATAACCATTTCGATAAACTTGCTATTAAGGTAACCGAAAATTTTATCTTTTGTACCGAGGCGTTCGGTTAACAACCATTTAAAGCTGTCGGCTTCGTGAGTACCGTTTAAGAAAGCCGCAGGTGAAAACTCAGGATTTTTTTTCCTTATTTCGGCAACAATTTGCGGAGCTCTAAGGTTTGTAACTTCTTCTTTATCGGAATGATAATGGATATCATCAAAAACAATTTTCTCATCGCCGGCATAAAAATCATAAGGCAAATCGGGAGTAATGTAGCGGAATAAAATAAAAACCATAGTGTGAACAATATCTATATGTTTTTGCGCCCAAGCGGCTAACTCAGGTACATAATGCAATGTATCGCCATACACCGTTGAATTAAACGAGCAAGCAATGTCGCTTTCGGCAGCGAGCATTTCAGCATAATGCAATCTAAGTTCATTTAGCTCAAGCTCATTTTTGCCTTCCCACTCCGGACCGCGCCCACGCCCTTGTTTGCTGTCGATGTGAAAAGTAAAACCGAATACTCCGGCTTTTTTAAGTTCGTATAATAATTCCTTTGTTAAAGCAATTCCGTTTGAATTAATTATTGGCTTTATTCCGCGGGATTTTATTTCCGCAACCAACTCAATAATGTTAGGATAAAGAAGAGGTTCGCCACCGGCAATTGAGATACAATCTGTTTTTCTTAAAGACTGAAACACATCCAACTCATGTTTTACTTGTTCCATCGATTTATGAGAATCTTTGATATTTTTACGATAGCAGCCATAGCAATTTAGATTACACCGTGCGGTTGGTTCAAGCCATGAGATGCCGTTATCGGGTAAAGTCCACGGCAGGCGATAGAGGTTTACAGCGTCAATTATTTTCGCTTCCATTTTATCTCCATATTTTTTTTTACTATTTCATTATTATAATTTACAAAAAAATTAAATACCAATAAACAATGGCTTTTTTGCGTCGGCAATGAGTTTTTGCGTTACACTGCCTACAAAAATATCTTTTACAATATTTTGAGAGTGAGAGCCTAGGACTATTAAATCGGCAAAATCGAAATACGAAGATTGTAAAACTTTTATTATATCAATTTCTGTATAATCTGTAGCAACATTTTGAGCACCATAAGCAAGGAGATAATCTTTTGCTCTTTTAACATTATCTTCAGCCCAAGCTGAGTCTTTTGAAGACGTAACAATAATAATATTCTGATTGGCAAAGTTAGCGATATGAACAAACCTTTGAAGCGCCCTTGCCGCCGTAAGACTTGCATCATAAGCAATAATAATATTTTTTATAGCTCTAAAATAATTTGGTACCGCTAATACAGGAGTAGCAGAGCCTTCAAGGATTTTTTGAAGAAAGGATATTCCATTATTTTTCTTTACCAATCCGAAATCGGACTTTAAACCAGTGATTATTAGATCATAATAATTAGAAAGATTAACAATTTTAGAGCTCGGCATTCCGATCTCATTTTCAAAAGAATAATTTATATTTTGTTTTTCACACTTATCTTTTAAAGAATGCATTAAATATTCTATAGTCGGTTTGGCATGTGAAATTGCTTCATCATATATACCGTCAAACCAGTCAATACTGTTATCGCGGTTAAGTTTTCCTAATGACGAATTTACTTTTTCCATATCCATAAAAATTCCGCCTGTTACTTCGGCATTCTGCCGGTTAGCGATAAAGCAGGCATAATCTAAAGCGGCAATCGTATAAGGTGAATTTTCAAGGGGCAAAAATATTTTTTTTAGCATAATATTTCCTTAACATTTAATAGGGGTTCTGCAAATTAGTTTGTTCGTCATTTTGAGGGGCCTGCCTTATCGGCTACAGGCCTCCGGTTAAGAGATCTATTAAAGAAAGGAGATTTCTCCCTTCAGTACTAATGACAACTACTTGTCTGTCATATCGAAGGAGCTTTGCGACTGAGATATCTCATGCTCTACTCGGCTGTCTAAGCTATTCAGGGGATTTCTCCCCGCAAACGGGGCGAGCACTCCCTATCGGTCGTACTAATGACAACTTTTGGGGAAATGCGTTTTTGAGCAAAAATAGGCTAAGAGATTTCTCACCGGCTAAAGCCGGATTCGAAATGACACAAGTGGTCATTCTTTTAACAAATAAAGGCAATGCCTTTTTCAATAACTCGAAATGACAGAAGAAACGAAATTATGATTAATAGAAACTCTAAACTTGATTATTATAAAATCAAAACGCTATTTTCAGAATCACCGAAGGGCGTGGGCTCAAACTTATCCGCTTCGGAATCATTTAACCAGGTTTTCCCATCAACTATATATCTAAAAATATATTCTTTGCCTGCTTCCAATTCTACCTGGACGGAATACAATCCCGTTTTAGAATTTTTCTCCAGCTTAGTTAAATTAGCATCCCAATTATTAAATTCACCGACAACGCTTGCGCTTTCAAAACTTTCCTCAAAATAACCGGGCAGAGTGAAAGTTACTTTGCAGCTTTTTCCGTTGTCAATATAATTTTTATTTATAGCCATGATAAACCTCCTAAGAGTTAGTTTGTTATTGATATTTTATTTATGTCATATAAGACAAAACTTTTCAGAATATTTTTACTCGTAATTAAGCCGACAATTTTCCCATTTTCAGTTACAGGAAGCTGCTTAATCTTAAAGGCTTTCATTACAGCAGCAGCTTCAATAACCGGAGATTCTTTGTTTATTAATTCAGGGAACTTTGTCATAAAACTATTTGCCGGTATGTCTTCCCATTCATATAACCGTTGTCTTATCGAAAGCGAATCAAAAAGATATTCTCCGTGTTCACGTATTTCATTATAATCGGGAAATACAAAGCGAAATAAATCAGAAGACGTAATAATGCCGGCAATATCATTGTTGTTGTTGGTAACGATGACACACCCGGTATTTTCAGTTAATAGTTTTTCTGCAATTTCCTTTAAGGGCGTATTTATATTAACTGTAATAATATTTCTGTCCATTAATTCTTTTACTTTCATCTTCCATCTTAAATATTTTGTTAATTAAAATTATTTACTTCAGAATACACTTACGTTAATATATCTTTTTGGATTTTGCTTTATATCAGAGACAAGAGAATCTATAGACGTAATTGAATGATTCAAATTCTTATATAACGAATCATTTTTTACTATTCCGCCAAGGCTTCCTTTACCTTCATTCAAGCTTGTAAGCAGCATATTTATTTGCTCTACTGCGCTTGAAGATTTATCCAAAAATTTAGTAAGATCATTAGAATTACTATTTAGCGATATTATCAGCGAATCAATATTTCCTTTGTTGTTAGAGGTAATCTCATTAACATTTGTCAAGATGTTTTTCAGGTTTCCATCAACTTGATTTTTTAATTGTAATATTGTGGTATTCAGATTATTAAGCGTAAGTTCTACTTTTTCTTTAACATCTTTTCCGGTAAGAGCATCTAAATTTGACAAGACTTTATCAATCTTAGGACTTAAATCCTTTATTACCGCTATAGCTTGATTTACACCATATGCCGCAGTGCCCTTTACTGTATCCCCGGGTTGGAAGTATTGATTTAAAATGCCGGGAGTAATTTGAATTGCTTTACCGCTTATTAGACTGAAGTCGCTTATCTCAAATTTTGAATCGCGCGGAATTTTATCGAGCTCATCGATTTTCAACTTTAATAAAACTCCGTCTTTAATAATCGAATTTTCGAGTACATTCCCGATTTTTACACCGCGAAAAAATATCTCGTCTCCATTTTGAATGCCTTCTGCATTTTCTACAATCAAATTAAGCTGCATTCCTTTTGAAAAAAAGTTAGACTTGCCAAGCCACATTGTAGTAGAAATTAAAATAATTATGGCAATTGAAATGGATAGTCCAATTATAAATTCATTTTGTCTAGTGTTCATTCTAAACTACCTTCCCGCTAATAAAATTGTTAAAAATTTCGTTGTCTTGATTCATTAATTCATCCGCAGGACAAGTTAAAATTATTTTTCCTTCAAACAACATGGCTATACGATCCGATATATTTTGAGCTCCTTTTATATCGTGAGTAATTATAATCGCCGTGATTCCAAGTTCATCATTTAATTTTTTTATTAAGTTGTTTATTACATTTGCTAACACCGGGTCAAGCCCGGTAGTCGGCTCATCGTAAAGCAAATATTTAGGCTGCGTGGCAATGGCTCTTGCAATAGCCGCTCTTTTAAGCATACCGCCGCTTAATTCGTCCGGGTAAATATCTTTAATTTCTCCAAGTTCAACCATGCCCAGACTCTCAGCAATTCTATGATTTCTTTCTTTTTTATCTAAGCGCCTTTCAATTTGTAAAGCAAGATCGATGTTGCCCCCGACGGTAAGCGAATCCCAAAGCGCACCGTTTTGGAATACGTAACTAAACTTAGGACGAATTTTTTTATTAAAATCCCTTTCGGAAAAACCGGTAACATCAATGCCGTCAATTATAATTCTTCCTTCATCCGGTTCAATTAAATTAATAATTGATTTAATAAGCACAGATTTTCCAACGCCGCTTTTCCCGATAACAGATAATATTTCGCCGTCAAGAATATTTAACTCCACGCCTTTTAAAACGTCAAGTTTGTCGAATGATTTATATAGTTTGTGAATTTCTATCATATATAAAACATTATTAAAGAAACTACATAACTTAAAATAAAAACCATGATTGAAGCCAAAACCACCGCTTGAGTGGTAGCTTTACCTACTCCTTTTGCGCCGCGCTGAGAATTTAATCCATAATATGCACCGGAGAGAACGATGGCGATTCCAAATGTGAATGCTTTAATAAGGCTAATAATTATATCCTTAAAATCGAAGGAGAAACGAAGCCCTTTTACGAATGCATTCCATGAAAGACTTATAATCATGTGGCAGGAATAATAGCCAAAAAAGATCGATGTAAAATTTGAAAATAGTAATAATGTAGGTACTGCAAACATTGCCGCAATTAAACGCGGCGAAATTAAATATTCTACCGGATCGATTGCAAAACTTCTGAGCGCATCAATTTGCTCTGTAACTTTCATAGTACCCAACTCAGAGGCAATACCCGCTGAAATTCTTCCCGATAAAGCTAGACCAAGCGTAAGAGGTCCGATGTCAATTAATATTGTTCTTAATATTAATCCACCAGCCATCCAGTGTGGAGTAAATCCGGTCATCTGGAAACCAACTTCAACACCGATTGCTAATCCAACAAAAACAGAAATAACAAGCACCAGCACCAATGATTTTCTTCCGATATAAATAAATTGCTCCACAATTTGCGGAATATAACCGGGAGCTTTGAGAATCGCTCTGAAAGCATTATAAGTCAATATTGAAAATATCCCTATGTTTGTGAATATCAATATCGAATTAAAGCCTATGTTTTCAATAAATTTTTTCATTTCACTTTAAGCATGACTAAAAACAATTTTTAGCGCTTTCAAGATTTCAAAAATCCTTTTTAAGTTTGGTCTTCCGTAATGTTCGCTGTCAAATAGTTCTTTTAATATTCTTTTGGGCTGTCTATAAAAATTCATATAAGCCTTCATTAACATCTTCTCTAAATCTTTAGGCACGATGTTATCGGTATTAAAAACCGAGTGCATTGCATCGTACTTATCCCAATCTTTAGTAATGATTTTTGATTCCACGTCCTGCCATAGACCGGTGCCGGGATACGGGGTCAATATTGAGAATTGAGCTATACCCGGGTTTATATATTTAGCAAATTCAATCGTTCTTTTAATATCCTCTTCTGTTTCCGAAGGCTCGCCTAATAAAAACGCACCCCAAGTTTCAATATCGTTTTGCTTTAAAAGTTCAACGGCTTTTATGGAATAGTCTAAAGAAATTTTACCGCCTTTTTTATATGCTTTAAGAATCCGTTCGTTAGGACTTTCAATGCCGATAAACATTTGACGCACTCCTGCTTTAGACATTAATTCGGCTGTCTCCGGCTTTTTAATGAGATGATCCGATCTTCCCATAACCCAACGAACAACAGGTAAATTTCTTTTTATTAATGTCTCAAACAACTCCATCAACCTATCGTTGTTAAAATTGATTATGTCATCAACAATCAAAATGCGCTCTGCGCCGTACTTTGTGATAATTTCTTCAATCTCATTTACCGTATTTTCTATCGAGCGTGCGCGGAATCGTCTGCCGGCTAATAAATGTACATCACAAAAATTACACCCGTAAGGGCAGCCGCGTGTAGTGATTAAAGGATACTCAATTACCCCAGTTGAAACGGCTTTGCTTGATTTGCCATATCTCCAATTTGCATCCCTAATCGGGAAAGGTATATTATTAAGGTTTTGAATAAATGGTCGATCGGGGTTATTGACTATTGATCCGGTTTCTTTATCAATGTAAGAGACGCCCAATACTTTTCCCGGATTAAAGTTTTTCCCGGATTTAATCCCGGCTAATAATTCAACTGCCGTTACTTCTCCTTCTGCACGAACGGCATAATCTACGAATCCGCTGCGCAAAGTTTCTTCGGGACTGCTTGTCGGATGCGGTCCGCCCATTATAACAATTTTGCCTTCTTCTTTGGCTGCTTTTGCAACTCTTATCCCGGACTTAAACTGGACGGTGTTGCAAGAAATTCCTACCACATCTGCGCCTGTAAAATCAGGAAGTGAATCGGAATTTTCCAACAGTTCTATTTGAACATTATGTCCGGCTTGTTGCAATGCAGAACCAATATAAGAAACACCAAGCGGCTGGATTCTAACACCTGAGTATTCGAAAATAGCGCCTCTATAAGGAGAAACCAACAACACATTCATTACTGCACCTTGAGAATTATTTTGTAAAGTTTATTATACACATTAGTTTAAATCCTAAAACCGTATCCAATAGTAAGGTACAAAGCTCCGGTATTATTTGAACCGTTTGAATTATCCGACTGTATTGGTATAAAACCATATACTCCACGTAAATCAAGGTCCAACTGACTGGAATCAATATTTAATTTTATCCCTATTCCGCCGGTTATGCCAACGTTCAATGTCTTTATACTTGAAGTAATGTCCGTTTCAGCATTAAAACTCTGAGGTGGTATTGGGTATCCGCTAATTGTTAACGGCATCGTCCCCGCTTGGTCAAGATACATACTACTGTTTCCGCTTGTTTGTGTTTTCGCATTTAGTAAAATTCCAAGGTAGGGACCTGCATCAACGTATTCCGAAAAATCAGAATTGCCGCCGTTAATTGTGTAGCTGGCTAATAATGGAATTTCCAGATAGTTGATTATAGTTTCATTATCAAAGTTTGCATATAAGGTAGTATTGGGGGGAACCGGTAAATTTGGAACATTATCAATCGCCTGCATACCGTTTTTCTTGCCGCCCTGACCGGAAAATAATACTTCCGCTTGGAAAGACCAACTTGTATTGAGTTCATAATTAATATATGCACATAGTTGGGTGCTAACCTTGAAGAATAGCCGGTGCTTTGAGGAGTGCCGCCGCCTTTTAATTCGGGAATGCTTATTCCGCCTTTAACTCCTATTGTAACCGGTTGCGAATACAACTTAGTTTGGGCAATACTAAAAATTATTAACATAGATAACAAGACAACAAATTTTGATTTTCGGGTTTTCATTATTGTTCCTTTAATATTGAAGATTGATTTTAATATTGAATTACTTTTTTCATTGCAACTTTGGAGTTAAACCTTAGGAAAATAATCAGAGCATATAGACTCGTGTAAAACGGCATAGCCGTCCATACACCAATCAAACCAAATTTGAATACCACGCCAAGCAGATATGCCAAAGGCACGAACACAAACCAGTTTATCGTGACATCAGTGAGCATAACAAAAAACGACTCACCAGCGGCAAGTAACCCGTTTGCAAGTACGAAACCTATTCCAAAGAATATTTGTGCGAATCCGGCAATTCGTAAAATAGGGATAGCTATATTGATTATGCTGGAATCTGTTGTTAAAATTGGAACTACAAATCCGGAAAATAAAACGAAAATAAGCCCGAGTAATAAAGTGTAAGTTGTAGAAATTTTGCTGGTTTCAAAGCCCCACTTTTTTGCGGCTTTAATATTATTCTCACCTAACTGATTTCCGACTAAAGTTTGTGCTGCTACCCCAAAACCCATTGAAGGCATAAAAGACAAAAACATCGCCGATAAAACAACCTGGCTGGCAGCCTGTTGTATTGCTCCCATTAAACCAATAATAGAAATGAATAATAAAAGTCCCGTTAAAGTAAAAATACTTTGAAATGAAATCGGTAAGGAAAGTTTTAGTATAACTTTTGCAATATTAAAATGAAAGCGAAGATTTTTGAACAATCCATATTTGGTCCTATAACTTTTCATCATGCTTACAACAACGTAAACAGAAGTCTCAAGTCCGGTTGCAATAGCCGAACCCAATCCTGCGCCGGCTAATCCCATTCCTTTGAAACCAAATGCGCCATAAACGAGGGTATAATCAAGAAAGATATTTGATAAGTTTGCAAAAACTCCGGCAATCATAAAAATTTTAGTTTTGCCGATTCCAAAGTAAAACCCCCGGTAGGAAACAGAAGCCAAAAAAAATGGCAGACCCGTAAATCTATAAAACAAATAACTGCCTGCATAGATTCCCACTTTTTTATCGGCAGCAAATAGATTTGCAATATTTGAGGAAAAGAAAATTACTAATACTGAAACGATTACTCCAAGAACGATACCCATTATAATAGAAGAATTTAATACGCTTCCGCATTCCTCATAATTTTTGCTTCCGAAATTCCTTGAGACTAATACTTGAGTGCCGTTAGATAAGCTGGAGAAAAAACTTATTACTGCCCAGGTGGCATAAAAGGCGATACCAAGAGCAGCAAGCGCAAACTTTGCATCGGGCAGCCTTCCTATTATTGCCGTGTCTACCAAAGAAAGTACCGTCTGAACGGATAAGCCAGCGATTACCGGCAGAGCCAATTGCAAGATAACTTTCTTATTATCGCCTAAACTTAGTAATTTCATAATTCTATTAACAATTTTCCTATCATTTTAATTTTATGGATGATGGGCTCAATTTATCAACATCGTGTATCACTTTTGAATTTCTGTACATCTCTTTTCGGAACTGAACAAATAATATGATTGGTGCAAAAACAGCATCAAACAATTTGAATTTTCCTTTAGGCATTCCCTCTCTATAATATGGTTTAGGTCTATTAAAGAATCTTGAAAAACTGATATAAAATTTCTTATAACTATCAATAATAAGTTTTTGTGCTTCAACCGGCGATAAATTATTAAGCTTAATAGTCGGATGCAGTGCGTCAAACAGCCGCCAATCATTATGTAAAAATTTGTTCTCTTTCTTTATATCATCGTAAAGCTGTGTGCCCGGGAAAGGAGTAAGCAATGAGAACTGGGCAAGCTCGGGATTCATTTTTTTTGCCCAGTTTACCGTTTCCATTATCATTTCCTTTGTCTCGTTTATATCACCCACAATAAAGCTGCCGTGTATTCCTATTCCGTATTTCCTTAATAAATTTATTGCTCTTAACTGCTCGTCATTATCTATATTTTTGCCGTAGCTGTCCAAGACATTTTCATTGACGCTTTCTAATCCAAGGAAAACTCTGTAAGCGCCAACTTCTGCCATTCTTTTAACCATAGGCTCATTTTTAGCAATTGTATCTACGCGCGAAAAACACCACCAAATTATGTCGGTCATTTTTCGTTTTTCTAATTCATCGGCAAACGCAAAAATTCTTTTCTTACTCAGAGTAAAATTATCATCGAGAAACTCAAAGGCTCTGTAGCCATAATCGTTATACAGCATCTCCATTTCGTCCACAATATTTTTAGCACTTCTTGCACGCCATTTTATACCGCCAAATTTAGATGAAGCACAAAAATAACAGTTGTAAGGACAACCCCGGCTTGTAATTAGATTTGCAGACTGAATGCCATTCAAAGTAGTTTTATATTTGTTAATCGGTAATAAATCTCTCGCAGGAAACGGAAGCTCATCTAAATTTTTGGGCGGTAAGGCATCATCATTTCTAATAAATTTTTCTCCTTCTAAGTAAGAGATACCAAGAATATTTTTTAGCCCTGTGTTATTTTCCAAAGCGTTCAATAGATTCAAAAATATTTCTTCACCTTCGCCTCTGATAACAACATCAACATACCCCGAAGATAGAACTTCTTCATCTAAAAAAGTTACATGATAACCGCCCATTACAATAAACTTACCGGCTTTTTTTATTTCTTTTGCAATTCTAAGGGCTTCATGATATCGGGGCGTATCGGAAGTAATGCCGACTATTTCAAAATAATTAAGGTCCGTTTTTCCCAGAGCCTTTTTCTCTACATTTGCATCAACAATATGTACATTGTGCCCGCCTTTTCTTGCAACCGATGCAAGATAAGCAATGCCCAAAGGAGGAAGATTCGCTTCTACTTTGCTGTAGATATTTGATGCACCGGGATTTATTAATAAGACATTCATATTCTATCCAGCTTTAATTGTATGTACCATTATATTTTCTACATCAGTGTCCGGTTCTTTTCCTAAATGGAACCCGCTTTCGTCTTCCCAGCCTTCCGGTGCATTCTTCATCATTGTTAAAAGAATCATGTCTGACACAAAACTGATAATCGCATATATTAATATTAATTGTAACATCGTAATCTCCTTCCACTTCATAATCGTCAAATGGAAGATTTTTCATTCTTAATAAAATTAAGTTATCATATTGCAACAAAAACTATTTTTCTTCCACAGTTTCTTCAACAGTTTCGAGCTCCTCTTCTTTTCCGTTTGAATTATGATTACTCTTGCCGTTTCCGTTGTGGTTGTTATCTTCGTTTATGAATTCTTTCTGCCAGATATCGTCTGTTAAAGAAAGGAATTTTTTATTGTACTCGGTTAATCCTTTATAATAAAGAGGATCTTTAACCGCTTCTGCAGCGCTTTCATCTATCGGAGTAGGTTTGGTAGTTTCAAGATGTTTGTGCGTAAATTCATAATGGTCTCTAATGCCGCACGGCGCTATTAGATTATTAACATCTTTGCCTGATTTACCAAAGCCGTAATCCTTCTGCCATTTTCTAATACCAACCATTAAATCGGATTTGAGGGCGTCGTTTATATTTCCGCCGTTTGCATAAATATCTTTAATATTATTTTTTGAATAAGGATAAAATACACACGGAGTAATGTTGCCGTTCCATTCAATATATATGTAACCGCCGGATCTTCCGCCTGCTAAGCAGCCGCTTGAATAAACTCCGCCATTCCAAAAATCAGGTAGGAAAACATGTCTGTCGTGAATAATATGTTTCTCCTGTTCGTACATCCATTTTCTCTGTTCGGGGGTTACCATTAAATCAAGAGTTTGACTGCGCCCGATCGGCATGTACTGGAATATCCATCCGTAAATAGCGCCTTGTTGATCATAGAAGAAATCAACAAACTCATCGGAAACGATTTTTTCAACATTGTGTCTTGTTGCGGTAACCGAAATTCCAAAAGGCACGCCAACTTCTCTTAAGTTAGCCATAGCTTCAAGTATTTTCTTGAATACCCCTTTACCGCGTCTTTCATCAGTTTCCTCTGTAAAACCTTCTACGGAAATAGCTGGAGTTAAATTGCCTACCTCTGCAATTTGTCTTGCCATTTCTTTATCGATAAGAGTACCGTTTGTGTACATCATAAAATAATTTTCAGGATTTTCCCGGCATAAATCCAAGAGACCTTTTCCGTCCGATTTCCAAAGCAAAGGCTCTCCTCCTGATATAACAGTAAAGTGGGAGTTCCATAATTCGGTTTTTTCTTTGACTATCCTATCTACAGTTGCGTAATCTAATTTCTCAGCATTGGCTCCGCTGCTTGAAGCATAACATCCGGTACATTTCAAGTTGCATTTTTTACCGGGGCTAATTGTTACAAATCCCGGCGGTTCCTGTCCAAATTCTTTAATGAAGTTTTCTACATTTTTATTGGTATTATCTGACTCAACAAAGACCCGTCCGATAAACACATTAAGCAATTTTTTCCTTACCGGAGCGGAAATGTTTTTATTAGTTAAAGCTTTTTCCAGCGTACCGATTAAATTGGATAATATAGTATATCTTTCAAAGCGGATATTTTTTGTAAATTCATTATCCTCTTCGACAATTTTTTTATACATATATTTCCTTGCATAACCGGCAGCTTGCTTTCGCAAGATGCTATTACCTAAGATAGCGTTAATAGCATCCGGTGCGGATTTACGAAATTGTTTTTGTAGAAAATTCATACCAGGTCTCCTTAAATTATTTTTATTTTAAATATGTTTAGGCGATCGTTACAAAGTAATTAGTACTTTGTAATATTCATCGATGAAGCCGTAGACCGCCTAAACGCAAATTATTTTCAACATATATAAGACTTAATCGCGATGAGAAGAGGAAATCCGTTATACTAATCAATTCATCTATTAAATGAATTAAATAGTTTGACTTGTCCTGATTGTACATTTTCCTCCTCTCATCTGAAATTTTTAAGTTATACTTTTACCATAGAGTCAAATAAACCGGTAAATGGAACAGGCACAAATTCATCTGCCTCTGGCTCATTTAACCATGTTTTACCGTCACAGAAATACTTAAATTTATATTCGTCGTTTATTGGTAATTCAACCGAAATAAATTTTGAACCGTCTTTTTTTGTGTCTTGAAAAGGATTAACATTCACGTCCCAATAATTGAAATCTCCAACTAAATTTATTCGTTTGAACTTTTTAGCGATTTTAGGTGGGATGATAAAAGTAACTTTGCAAATCCCAAGTACTTCATTGTTTTCTTTTATTAGGCTCATTGTTTTAGCTAATGTTAATTATCATTCTTTTGAATACTGAAAATCAACATACGTGCCATTATTTTTGCATGACTATAATCCATTATATTATAATAGATTATGTGGCTTAGAGGTTATTTTGAAAATTTAGTGCGAAGTATGATTACCCAAATTATAATGAAATATTTGTCTGAAGTATTTAGCGAGCATTCTGTGCGAAACGGAATTGCCTAAGTTTTATTATAGAAGTTAGCCAGGAATTTAGAGACTGTGTTTGTGAGAATAGTTTATGGTATTGGTATAACTAAGTAAATGTCAGCCCCTGCATTTACAGCATTGTTTTTTATTCATGCATGTCTTAATAGGAAGCATAAATTGTTTTTCTCTTTCCCCAAAAATTATTTTAATTCTTTAATTATTTTTGATAATTCAATTTTTAGATTAGGAATATCAATTATAATAGCTTCTAAAATATCTTTTAACCATTCTATTTGCTTTCTCATAATTCTACGGCGTCTTTAAGAATATCTTGTTTAATTCTTTCTCTTAAAGATTTGTAAGTAACAACATCGACTTCTTGACCCAACAAATTCTTTAAATCTTGCATTAATGCTATTCTATCCAAAATAGTTTTTCCTTTTTCCATTTCCACGACAAAATCGATATCACTGTTTTGGTTTTGGTTTTGTTCACTCCTGGCGACTGAGCCAAACACTTTAATATTTTTTGCCCCATGCAAGGAGGCTATTTCAAGAATATCCTTTTTGTATTTTTTAAGTTTTGATAGAGACATAAATAATATTTTCTAATTATTCTATAATGCAAACTAAAAAGAAAAAAATCTTATTCAAATATGGTACTAAATTAACAATTTATATTCTCAAACTAAACGTAAGCTTAGGCTCTATAAATTGCATCTTTTAATTAGATTTGGCTAAAAAAATAGCACAGATTACTAATCCCGCGAACGGGACAGGTCTGTGCTACGAAGTTTTTCAGAACAAATAATTGAATTATGTCAATGTCAAAAACTTATTTCCAAAATTATCATAATAATAGCGAATGGTGGGGCGAAATACTTTTCTCAATCCACCATTGCTCAAATTAACTTACCTGGAATTACTTCTCAAAGGATTTGATTTTTTCATCGATGTATTTTAATTCAAGATCGACATCGTGTTTCCGAAGCTCTATATGGTACTTCTTGCGTTTTAAAAATTCTATTTCCATTTCTTTCGAATTTGGAAAATCTTCAGCTTCGGAAAAGTGACCGAACCAATTTCTCATTCCAAAGCCTTCTCCTCTGTGCATCCGTCTCCCGCCCGCGCAGGAATGTTCAAAATTACCAAACATAATGTACCTCTTATTCTTATTTTGTTTCCGGTGTTAATTGTTCCTGAAAAATTAACATCATTTTATTTATCATTTCTTTTGCCAAACTCTGTTTTGCTTTCGGCTCAATTTCAGAAAATATCATATCCAAGCATTTGGGCATCATTGAAGATACAAATTCAATTCTGTCTTCAGACGCCATTTGTGAAAAAATATTATTCATCATTGAGTCCATCATTTGCGGCATATCTTCCGGCTTAATCATTCCGGACATCATTTTCTCTATCATTTTGTTCATTGATTACACCTCATTCAGTTTAAAATATCTTTCTTCATCTGTTCAAATTGTTCCTTGGTTATTTCACCTTTGGCGTAACGTTTCTTTAATATCTCAAGTGATGTTTCGTGTTCCTTGTCTTCATTATGATATTTATTCGAGTCGTACCACCACGGCGGTCTAAAGCTTCCCCGTCCAAAGATTAAGAAGACTACGAATAGCATTACAATTAACATTATTACTGGGAAAATCCATATTCCGCTTCCCCAAAAATATTGTGGTCCCATAACTTTATCTCCAGGTTTTAATAAATTTAATCATGTTTATTTTCATCCTCTTTAGTTCGGCTGCCCGTATCGTTGTTATTTTCTGCTTTGTCTTTAAACTCAGCTTTTATTCTTCCCGAAGCTGCTAAATGATTTAAGAAAAACTTTGCTGCGCTTTCTGAAATCTTAAAATGTTTAGAAATATTGTTGGGGTTTATTTCATTTTCCTTTTGGATGAATTCGAATATTTCATCTTCAACGCTTGCCAGCCACTCCTCAAACATTAAACGAATTTCGGGCGTAGCATAGAAAGACATTTCGGAAACCTTCGATACTGTTGTCATCATTGTTTTGCACATCTCCATTGGATTGAAATCTTCCGTATCTTCCATCATTTTTCGCATCATACCCATCATCGGCATGCCGCCTTTTTGATTCATCATTTTTATTTCTCCTTCAAAGATTGATTTAAAATTTTAGACATTCTTTTCATCATTACAGGGAAAGGCAAATTCAGCTTATTCTCCGGGGAGAGAAATGCACTATTTTTTTCGCTCAACTCTAAGACAAGCTGATTTGTGAGTTTCAGTAAATCTACGATAGTCGGTTCGTTAAGCTCATAAAATACAAATGAACCTTTCCTCTCCGTCTTTACAATTAAACTATGCTTTAACTCTTTCAAGTGGTGAGAGATTAGCGGCTGCGACAGTCCGGTTTGTTCAACTATCTCAGAGACGGAATTTTCACCTTCCGAAAGATTTACTAATATCTTTAACCGGTTCTCATCAGCCAAAGACCTAAAGAAAGCCGCTATTTGTTTATATAAAATATCTTGAGTCATCAACATATAAATGATTATTGATATGTTAATATACTCAAGATTTTTTATACTGTCAAGTTAAATTTTAGCTTTGCCTTAAATAAACTACGGGAAATAACGCCTAAATAATTTTACTGTTGAGTAGTTGATGGAACAAAACTAATGACATTTTTTAGATAATGTCCTTCTATAAATTAATTATATGCCACTCCTCCGGAGCTTTATTTGTTTTCTCATCTATTTCTACTAATATGTCACTGCTCTGCGGTTCTTACCATTTTTGGGGGCATGCCACGTATGCGTGGATCAACAATTATGAGAGCATATTCATGTTTTGCAATTTTGTGTTTTGTATAATGAATTGTGATTATCAAATTACATCTTAAGGATACTTCTAAAAACTATCTTTTATAAAAATTTAACGCAAAGAATACGCAACGTTCGCAGAGAACCTGCCTACAGGCAGGCAGGTATTGAAGTTTTTAGAAGTGCCCTTAATTTATTATTATATCAAAGAAGCCCCAGCGGGGCGATACATTAGTAGAAATAATTATCCCCCAAAAAAATACCTAAAAGCCCCAGAGGGGCGAAACGTTAGTAGACAATATCATATTCAAATTAACATTTATATACGAACAAGAAATTATATCATTATAAAAACGGCCATTGAGAAACCGATGAATCGGTTAAAAGGTATTCTTTTCATTTTTTCCCCACGAATAAAATTCGTGGGCTGCTATTATGCCTTTTAATGGATTTCATGCAAATGATCACTATTTATTTTTAATATTAAGTAGATACCTATGGGTTGGAATGTTATATGAAATATTATTTTGGACAGATATGATTTTTTAGGTAAATACTGTTTGAAAAAACTTTCTTTAATGTCTTCTTTAAATTAATCTGAAAACAAATATAACATGATTAATTGTGCCCAACTTTAATTTCCAATTCATAAATTTTCAAGATCATCAAGATCCTTATAACGTTTTGAAGCAGCTTTGTTTTTTTTCAAATCAAGTAAACCTATAAAGTTGATTTCTACATCATCCACTTGAACGGCTTGACGGTTATTGAAACATTCCTCA
>JAJYOQ010000030.1 GCA_021796135.1 Bacteroidota bacterium | reverse complement strand
GTCTGTCAAAATCAAATAACTCAAAGAATTCTGCCGTTGATACTTCCAATGTAACTTTAAAATCAGATAGTTTATCATTACTGATCGAATCAAAGGACACGTCATGGATAAAAATTATTCTTGACGGAAACAATGAAAGCTCGTTTACTTTATTTCCATATTCAAGAAAGAATATAAAAGCTAAATCAAATTATCAGTTAACAATAGGTAATTCTGCCGCAATTAGTTTATTGCTAAATAATAAATTGCTTAATTTTTCAGGCAAAAAGAATATGGTCCAAGAGGTTTTTATAGATAGTTCAGGAATGAAATATATGAATCCCAACCAAAACATCGATCATAAATAATTAAATGCCCGTTAACATAAGACAAAGAATAAACGAATTAAAAGAAATAATTCTTGAGCATGATTATAAATATTATATTCTTGCAGAACCAGAGATAAGTGATCAAGAATATGATTTACTAATCAAAGAACTTGAAAAACTTGAATCAGAAAATCCTGATTTGATTACAGAGGATTCACCGACTCAGAGAGTCGGCAAGGACTTGACAAGCGATTTCAAACCTGTAATTCATAAAGTTCCTATGCTAAGTTTGGCAAACACTTATAATGAAGAAGAGTTATTTGATTTTGACAGACGAGTACATGAAGGATTAGACAAAGAAGATTTAATTGAATATGTAGTAGAACCCAAAATTGACGGGGCTTCAGTCAGTATCAATTATGTAAACGGATTTCTTAAAACTGCTGCTACGAGAGGTGACGGAGTGGTAGGTGAGGAAATTACAGTGAATGTTAAAACAATAAAATCAATTCCTTTAAAAATAAAAAATTACAAAACCCATAATTATAAATTAAATGATTTTGAAGTCCGCGGTGAAATATTTATAAACATTGAAGATTTCAAAAAGTTGAATGAAGACCGCGAAAAAGAAGGCGAAAAATTATTTGCAAATCCGCGAAATTCAAGCGCCGGTACTCTGAAAATTCATGACCCGAAAATTGTTGCAAAGCGCCCTCTAAATATCTTCCTATATTTTTTAATAAGCACAGAAGAAGAGTTTAATTCGCAAATTGAAAATTTAGCTTTATTAAAAAAACTTGGGTTTAATGTAAACCCTGAGTACAGGCTTTGCAAAAATATTGATGAAGTAATTGAAGCATGTCATATTCTAGAACAAAAGAGAGAAACTCTTAAATATGAAATTGACGGTGCTGTTATAAAGGTAAATTCAATAAAGCAGCAAAAGAAATTAGGAAGTATTGCAAAGTCCCCACGTTGGGCAGTCGCATTTAAATTCAAAGCGAAGCAGGCTACGACTAAATTATTAGGGATAACTTGGCAAGTCGGACGTACCGGCGCGTTGACTCCGGTAGCCGAACTTACACCCGTGCTTCTTTCCGGATCAACAATTAGCAGAGCAACTCTTCATAATTATGATGAAATAAAAAGGAAAGACATTTATTATAATGATACTCTTATTTTGGAAAAAGGCGGAGATGTAATTCCAAAAATTGTAGCAGTTGTCTTAGACAAAAGAGATATTAGTTCAAAACCTGTTGAACCTCCAGAAATATGTCCGGTTTGTCAGTCAAAATTATATAAACCGGATGATGAAGTAGCTTATTATTGCGAGAATATAGAATGTCCTGCACAGATTAAAGGACGCCTCCAGCACTTTGTTTCACGCGGTGCTATGGATATTGAAGGTCTGGGAGAATCATTAATTAATTTATTAGTTGATAAAAATTTTTTGCACACTTTTGCAGATATTTATGAATTGAAAGATCACAGAGAAGAATTAATTTCAATTGAGCGCCTAGGTGAAAGAAGTGTTGATAATTTATTATCGTCGATAGAAGAAAGTAAAAAGCAGCCATTCTCCAAATTATTATTTGCAATAGGTATTCGATATGTGGGGGCAGGAGCTGCGAAGAAACTTTCAGATTATTTTTTATCTATAGATAAAATTATTGCAGCGACTGAAAACGAAATTTCAACTATTAATGAAATCGGTCCAAGCATAAGCCAAAGCGTAAAAAGTTTTTTCAGTCAGAAAGATAATCTAGAAATTATAAATAAGTTAAAAAAATATGGGCTTAACTTTCAGTCTGATATTAAATTAATTAAAGATAACTTCTTCGCAAATAAAACATTTGTCTTGACTGGAACACTGGAACATTTTTCAAGAGAAGAAGCAGGCGATATTATAATTCGACTAGGCGGAATTATATCATCAAGCGTCAGCAAAAAGACAAATTATGTAATTGCGGGAGAAAATGCAGGATCAAAATTAAGTAAAGCTAAGAGTCTCGGTATTAATGTTTTGGATGAAATAGAATTCACCAAATTGCTAAAGGAGACTTCGGAATAATGAATAATATCAAAAATCTTATTGCTAACTTTATTATAAAAACTAAGTTAAAAAATCGTCCTAAGAAAAAACAATTATTTAATTTTGCTTTCAAAAAGGCAGAAACATTTTTTATAATATTGCCAGAAAGTGAAGTTGATTTTCATAAGTTATTAAGAGAACTGCCTTTTTTTGAAGCCAACAACAAAAAGTTTTCTCTTCTTGTTAGTGATTTCCGAATAAATACCTTACCGCCAAAGTATAGAGAAAGGTCAATCGGATATAATTTGAAAGACATAAATATATTAAAGCTGCCAACAAAACAATTTTCTCAGAAGATATCGCAAATTAAATCTGATGTTGTTATTGATTTGAATAAAAATGAGAATCTTTTTTTCAGTTATACGGCAAATCTTGTCAATTCGGGTATAAAAATTGGTTTTGAAAAAAATGGTGCCGACAAATTTTACAATATGCAATTTTCAAAAAACGACCAGGATTCTGAATTATTTTATAAAAATTTCTTAAATTGCCTGCAAATGTTTTAAAGGAATCTCATGAACTTCGAGACAAAGAGAATTGACGATATTACTATATTAAAATTAAATGAAAAGAGACTTGATACGAATATTTCAGGACTTTTAAAGGGGGAATTTACATTATTATTAAAAGTGGAAAGTATATCTAAATTAATTGTCGACTTAAGCGAAGTTGAATCTTGTGATAGTTCTGGATTAAGCGCTTTGCTAGTAGCAAATAGGATCATGGAATCAACGGGAGGGAATTTGATTATTTGCTCCCTTTCTTCAAAAGTACTATCTCTAATAAATATAACTCACTTAGATCGTGTTCTTGAAATTCGGGAAAATGCTGAGATTTCTTTCAATGAGCTCAAAAATTTATAATACAAGAATAATTCAAAAATTTACTTTGGCAAATTAAAAAGTATTAATTTATTTATTATTGGAGATTTGTTTAATCACTTTGCCAAGCCGTTCATACGTAATCCCGGGATTAACTGGTTTTAAAATATAATCTGTAATCCCCAGCCCTATTAACTTGGTTATAATTTCACTATCCTTTTCTGATGAAATGATTAATACCGGAGTTTTGGCAAACTTTTCATTTTTTCTTAACAATTCTAAAAATTCAACTCCACCCATCCCCGGCATGTATACATCCAGCAGAATAATATCAGGGACAATTTCCGCCAGCAATTTTAATCCATCTTCGCCATTATTGGCAGTGTAAATTGTACTGCCGAATTTCTTTTTAATTAAAAATTTTAGATAAGCAAGTACTGTTGCATCATCTTCAATTATTAAAATGTTACTCATTTATTTATCCCAAGAATTATAACTTAAATATAGTAATAATATTCCTTTATAGAAATTCAAGACTATTCTTACTTTATTTATATTTAAGAATTTCTCTGCTAATAATAAACGAATATTTACTTATATGAATTTAATACTTTCATATAATTAGCTCGTTCAAATTGAGAGGGATCAGCAACATTTTTATAGCTCATACTTCCCCGCATTTGATCAAGAGACTCGTATTCGTTTGTTTCCATCCAATACAACAGTTGTGTATTTACATCTGAAATATGCCCAATTCCAAATTTCAACAAACAAGAAAGCATTTGTGTAACCTTTGCCCCTGCCATTATCATTTTGAGGACATCTTTTTCATTATATATTCCGCTAGTTGCAGCTAGATCAGCTTTAATCCTTCCATAAAGAATAGCTATCCACCTCAGTGGAAGTCTCATTGCCATCGGAGTACTAAGTATTACATTAGGCACAACTTCCAACCTTTCGAGGTCAATATCAGGTTGATAGAATCTATTAAATAAAACTAACCCGTCAGCTCCGGCATTGGATAACTGATCTGCCATCCAGGCAGTTGAACTAAAAAATGGGCCAATTTTTACCGCAATAGGGATATTAACCGATGATTTAACTGTTTTGACAATTTCAATATAGTTTTTCTCGATATCTAAGCTTGAAGCTTTAGTGTCTGTAGCAAGTCTATAGATATTTAACTCAAGAGCATCGGCACCGGCTTCCTCAATTTTTTTAGCATATTCAATCCATCCTCCAAGCGACTTCCCATTAAGACTGGCAATAATTGGAATATTGACAGAAGATTTAGCTTTTCTGATGTGTTCAAGATATTCATCCGGTCCTATCCTAAAGTCAGATGACTGCGGAAAATATGAGAGGGCTTCCGCGTTACTTTCGGTATTTGCAGTAGTATGCTGAAAATAATCTAATGATTCGTTCTCTATTTGTTCTTCGAAGATAGAGTAAATAACAGCAGCCCCAGCTCCTGAGTCTTCCATCATTTTTATGTTACCTATATCTTGGGAAAGTGGTCCGGCTGACGGAATAATTGGACTCGTAAGTTTTAATCCTAAGTATGTTGTTGATATATCCATGTTTCTCTCAATTTTAATTATGATCCTGGCTTGCCGCTTAATCAAATAAAGCGGCAAGTCGAATCTAGTGATTGTTTATTTTTTTATTTCTTCTTTTGCAGGTAATGCTGCCATCTGCTCATAAAATTTCCATTTATCCTGAACATCTTTTTGGGCTTCTTCCATCAATTTAGCAGCTTCTTCGGGATGCGATTTAGTTAGCATCTTATATCTTGTTTCAAGATAAGCATAATCTTTTAATGGAATTTTTAACCCTTTCGATTCAAGTTTAAATGGGTTCTTGCCTTCGATTTGAAGTTCTGGATTATAACGATATAACTGCCAATGTCCAGAATCAACAGCTGCCTTTTGATTTTGCATTCCCTTTGCCATATCAATTCCATGAGCGATACAATGACTATAAGCAATTATCAGAGAAGGTCCGTCATATGCTTCCGCTTCAATAAATGCCTTAACGGTTTGAGCATCGCTAGAACCCATCGCAACTTTTGCAACATAGACATTGCCATAAGACATTGCCATAAGTCCCAAATCTTTTTTAGCCATTGGTTTTCCGCCGGCAGCAAATTTAGCAACAGCTCCCCTAGGAGTAGATTTTGACATCTGTCCACCTGTATTTGAATAAACTTCAGTATCTAATACCAATATGTTGACATTTTTTCCAGATGCTAGAACATGATCTAGACCGCCGTAGCCTATATCGTAAGCCCAGCCGTCACCGCCCATAATCCATACAGACTTTTTAACTAAATAATCTGCAAGACTCTGCAAATGTTTTAGTTCATTTAATTTTCCATCTGTCACAGTTTGCATCAATTCAGGAATTTTTGCATTTAATATTTTTACTCTCTCCCTTTGTTCATAAATTCCTGTCTCATCCTTTTGATCTGCATTTATTATATCATCTACTAATTTTTCTCCAAAATCAGAAGACAATTTTTTGAGAAGATTTTTTGCCTGCAAAGTATGCTTGTCAATAGCCAATCGGAATCCCATTCCAAACTCGGCATTATCTTCAAATAAGGAATTAGACCAAGCAGGACCTCGTCCATCTTTATTGACAGCCCAAGGAGTAGTTGGTAAATTAGCTCCATAAATTGAAGAACAGCCTGTAGCATTCGCAATAACTGATCGATCTCCGAATAATTGGCTTACTAATTTAACATATGGAGTTTCTCCGCATCCGGAGCAAGCGCCTGAGAATTCAAATAGCGGTTGTAGAAATTGCGAATCTTTAATAGCTGAAGTAGCAACTAATTTTCTGTCAACTTCAGGAAGAGTCAAGAAATAGTCCCAATTTACTCTTTCTTGTTCTTTTAACGGAAGCTGAGGCATCATATTTATTGCTTTGAGTTTGGTTTCTTTCTTATTCTTTGCCGGACAAATATCAACACAAATTCCGCAGCCAGTGCAATCCTCGACCGCAACTTGAATAGTATAAGCCAAACCTTCGCCATAATCTTTTCCTTTAAATTTCATGTGTTTAAAGGTCGAAGGTGCATTTTCCAAAAGTTTTTCGTCATAAATTTTTGCACGAATAGTTGCATGCGGACAAACTGCCACACATTTGTTGCATTGAATACAAATTTCAGGGTCAAAGACAGGTACTTCAAGAGCGATATTTCTTTTTTCATATTGTGCAGTTGCAGTAGGATATGTTCCATCCACCGGCATTTTACTAACAGGTAATAAATCGCCTTTACCTGAAATCATAGGAGCAAGAACATTTTTAACAAATTCAGTTGCATTATCGGGAACTGCAGGAAGAAATTGAAGGCTGCTTGATACAGAATTTGGAACTTCTATTTCAAAGAGATTTGCAAGAGTTTGATCAACTGCATTGAAATTCATCTGAACAATTCTATCTCCCTTCGCTCCGTAAGTCTTTTTTATAGTCTTCTTTATCATTTCAATTGCTTCATCTTTAGGGAGAATTTTAGATATAGCAAAGAAACATGTTTGCATAATAGTATTAATTCTTTGTCCCATACCGGTTTCTCCGGCGACTTTATATGCATCAATTACATAGAATTTCATTTTCTTTTCTATTAGATGCTGTTGAATTTTTTCCGGTAATGAATCCCAAACGTTTTCTTTTGGTACAATAGTATTCAATAGAAATGTTGCACCTTCAATACCATCTTCAAGAATATCCATTTTTTCGAGGAAGTTTGGTTGATGGCATGCAATAAAATTAGCTTTATCTACAAGATAGGTTGAGTTAATTTCTTTTGGTCCAAATCGAAGGTGAGAGATTGTAGTAGAGCCAGATTTTTTAGAATCATAAACGAAATACCCTTGAGCATAAAAATTCGTTCCCTCGCCGATTATTTTAATAGAATTTTTATTTGCTCCGACAGTTCCATCTGCACCAAGTCCATAAAACTTGCCTCTAAATGTTTCCGGAGATTCAACAGAAAAGGTTGGATCAAATTCTAAACTTGTAAAAGTAACATCATCATTTATTCCAATTGTAAAATGATTCTTAGGATTTTCTTTTTTCATTTCATCAAACACAGCCTTAACCATTGCTGGAGTAAATTCTTTAGAAGAAAGACCATATCTTCCCCCAATGATTTTAGGATATGAAAAAGGCAGAGTACCTGAATTAAACTTTTCGGAAATTGATGTAACAACATCTAAATACAATGGTTCGCCGGTGCTTCCTGGCTCTTTAGTTCTATCCAACACAGCAATTACTTTTGTAGTTTTTGGAAGAGCATTTATAAAATGGTCTATAGAAAATGGTCTGTATAATCTAACTTTTAATATGCCGACTTTTTCTTCTTTACTAATTAAATAATCTACAGTTTCTTCTGCTGCACCGGAGCCTGAACCCATTATGACAATGATTTTTTCAGCATCAGGTGCACCGAAATAATCAAATAAATGATATTGTCTTCCTGTAATTTTTGCAAACTTATCCATTTGTTTTTGTACTATTTCAGGGCATGCGAGATAATATTTATTAACCGTTTCTCTTCCCTGGAAATAGACATCGGGATTTTGAGCCGTACCTCTTAATACAGGATGATCGGGACTTAATGCACGTTTTCGATGTTCAATTACTAAATCATCATCTATCATTTCCCTAATATCTTCGGTGGTTAATTGTTCAATTTTCATAACTTCATGAGAAGTTCTAAATCCATCAAAGAAATGCAAAAATGGTATTCTAGCTTCCAAAGTAGAAGCTTGTGATATTAATGCATTATCCATTACTTCTTGTACCGAATTAGATGCTAACATTGCAAAACCTGTAGAGCGAATAGACATTACATCACTATGATCTCCGAAAATAGATAATGCTTGAGCTGCAATCGATCTTGCGGAGACATGAAAAACTGTAGATGTCAGTTCACCGGCAATTTTGTACATATTTGGGATCATCAAAAGTAAACCCTGAGATGCCGTAAACGTGGTAGTTATAGCTCCTGTTTGCAATGCACCATGAACACTTCCCGATGCACCGCCTTCACTCTGAAGTTCCGAAACTGAGGGAACTTCTCCCCAAATATTTTTTTTATTTTCAGCCGACCACGCATCACACCATTCACCCATATTTGATGAAGGCGTTATCGGATAAATTGCAATTACTTCATTTGTCTGATAAGCTACATAAGCAGCGGCTTCGTTGCCATCAATAGTCACTTTTTTCCTGTCCATCATTTTTCCAATTATTATATTAAAATTTTACTTAAATAAGCTATTTTATCAGTCTAAAATTATACCAATATTTTTATCTCAAAATTCAGCTTTTTTTATTAATTTTTATCAAATAAAATAATGAAATTAACCCTAATTTGATAATTTTCTTGAATTTGAGAAATAATGATTGCAGATTAATAATCAATGAAATTGAAAGGTTATATTTCTGACCGATTTGAAGGTAAAAAATACATAAATACAGCGAAAATATTGAACAGGAAAAGTTTAAAGGTCAAAGAAAAACAAATTAGTTTTCTATCCTAATAAAATTAAAATTGTAGTTTAGACTTTATCTTGTATTTTTGGCAAATATGTAATCAATTTCTTTTTCTAAATCTGAATAAAATTTATAAGGGAATATAAATGGCAGGATCAAAAAAATTTTCAATTGAATCCAATATTAAATATCGATGGTTTGTTGCCGGAGATATAAACGGATTTTTCGGGTTAATGGTTGATAATCTTACTGTTTTATCTTTTCTTTCAGGAATTTTAATATTTGCTTTTAAGTATCCGGCTGATATTGTATATGGAAAAATGTTTCCTGGAACTGCATTCGGAGTATTATTCGGAGATCTTATTTACACTTATATGGCATTTCGTTTAGCAAAGAAAACGAATAATCCTAATGTGACGGCAATGCCGCTTGGATTAGATACGCCATCAACAATAGGGATAGCATTAACTGTTTTAGGTCCTTCATTCATATATTTAAAAGCTCAGGGAATGCCCGTTCGAGATGCTGCTATGATGACTTGGTATATCGGAATGGCTACAATGATTATTATCGGTATTGTAAAATTAATTTTTTCATTTATTGGCGGCTGGATTCAAAAAATTGTACCTCAGGCAGGATTACTTGGTAGCCTTGCCGGAATCGGGCTCGCATTAATAGGGTTCATTCCTTTGATTGACGTATTTGGATTGCCGATTATAGGAATGATTTCACTCGGTCTAATTTTGTACACCCTAGTTGCAAAAATCAATTTGCCCAAAAGAATTCCGGGTGTATTTGCAGCTGTTTTAATAGGCACTATCCTCTATTATATTTTTGCACCGATGAAATTTTTTGGAGTTGATTTTGTAGCTCCGTCAATGCAATTGCATTTTGGAACACCTGTTCCTACGATGAGTTTTATTTATGGGTTTGTCGCAGCGTTAAAATATATTCCAATTGCTTTACCATTTGCCATACTAACTATTGTCGGGGGAATTAATGTTACCGAAAGCGCAAGAGTGGCAGGAGACGACTATAATACAAGAAATATTTTATTAGTAGAAGCCTGCTCTACATTAGTTGCCGGACTTTGCGGAGGAGTTGCGCAAACTACTCCTTATATTGGTCAACCCGCTTACAAGGCTATGGGAAGCCGTGCCGGATATACATTGCTAACTGGTTTATTCATCGGCTTGGGAGGTGTCTTAGGTTATGTTTCATTTTTTGTAGACTTGATTCCAAGAGCTGTTTTAGCACCGATTCTGATTTTCGTAGCTCTTGATATTACAGTACAAGCTTTCAAGGCGATTCCGCCACATCATACAACAGCTGTCGCATTTTCATTGTTCCCCAATATCGCTAGAATGCTTCAAATCAAGCTAAGCAATCCAGATGTTATTCCAGCTGATAAATTTAATCAATTAATGACATTACCCGGCAAGGTTTTACCGGAAACTCTTGTCATTGTTGCATTAGGGAATGGTTTTATATTAACAGCAATGCTGTGGGGAGCCTTTGTTTCTAAGCTTATTGACCGAAAATTAAAACAAGCATCAGTATATTTAATTATTATGGCAGCATTTACTTTTTTTGGAATTATTCACTCTGCTATTCCGGACGGAGATATTTATTTCCCATGGAATTTACAAGGGATTATTCAGCAAATTCCATATCAATTTACGATGGCTTATTTGGTTTTAGCTCTAATGTTATTTGGTCTTTCTTTTACAAAAGAAAGTAAAGAGTTAATCAAACTTGATGATTTGTGATTTAATTTGAGTATAAATATATTTTTCCGAATTATATTAGCTGCAGGTACACTTTTTTGTTATGAAATCAATTTTTTTAATCGATAAAAATAATTTTTTAGAAGGTAATAAATGAAAACCAAAACAAATTTCAATCTTATAAATTTATCTTTTATATCCTTGTTCTGCTTGTTATTAACCTTTACTACTATAAATAATTTTGCTCAAGGTAAAATTTATAGCAATAAAAAGCCTAATAAAGAAGTCCGGACAAAAGTATCGGATCAATTAACTCTTAAACAGACAGTTAATGCAAAGGACTTATTTAATGAGCTTAAAAAAACAAACCGCACAAAACCATTAATTATTGATATCGGTTTTGATTTTTTATATGGCCAGGGCCATATACCTGGATCAATATATGCAGGACCAGCATCCAATATCAATGGATTAGCAAAACTGAAGTCAGCTCTTAAAAATGTGCCTTTTAATAAAAATATTGTAATATATTGTGGCTGCTGTGAATGGAATGAGTGCCCCAATGTCAGGCCGGCATATAAAACCCTTGTTGATTTAGGATATAAAAACGTTAAAGTTTTATATCTTGAAAATAATTTCACAAGAGATTGGGAAAGAAAAGGTTATCCAGTTTCGAGATAGTACCATAGTCTTATATTGAATTTGATATCTCTTATTATAATTATAGAGACTACAAATTTTCCATAAAATATCCTGTAATTTTCATAAACAAATCAAGTTGTGTCTTACCTCCAGATATACGATGATTTCGGTTTGGATATACCATTAAATCAAATGGCTTTAATTCTGCTTCAAATTTATTGACAAGTTGAAGAGTATTTTGAAAATGGACATTATCATCGGTTGTTCCATGAATAATCAATAATTTGCCTTTCAATTTATCGGAATAAGTAAGTACACTGGCTGAATTATAACCTTCAATATTATTTTTTGGCAAATCCATATATCTTTCAGTCCATGGTGCATCATATAGATGGAAATCGGTTACAGGCGCAACTGCAACACCGACTTTAAAATAACCGGCAGCTTTTGTCATCATCATTAAAGTTAAATATCCGCCTCCACTCCATCCCCAAAAACCAAGCCTGGATGAATCCACATAAGGCAGCGAAGCAAGAAATTTAGCACCTTCAATTTGGTCATTAACTGCCCATTTCCCTAAATCGCGATAGACTAAATCTTTAAATGATTTTCCGCGTCCGCCTGTGCCGCGATTATCCAGGCAAAAAACAATAAAGCCATGTTCAGCCATAAATTGATGCCACAAAGTTCTACTGCCACCCCAGCGATCCACAACCATTTGCGATCCAGGTCCGCCATAACCATAAACAATAACCGGATATTTTTTTTGCGGATCAAAATTATACGGTTTAATCATATATGCATTAAGCTGAATGCCGTCACTTGTTTTAACTTTCAGGAATTCAGGATAAGTCAAATTATAACTATCTAGAGCCGCTATTTTGTTTTCATCTAAAATGCTGATTAGGGAGCCATCCGATTTTCTTAATATGGTCTTAGTAGGTGTTTTAATATCTGAGTAATAATCTATATAATATTTATAATTAGGCGAAAATATGGCATCATGCCATCCGGGTTCAGTAGATATTCTCTCCAAACCGGAGCCATCCAGCTTAACACGATATAAATTTTGTTCGATCGGAGAATCTTTCGTCCCGTAGAAATAACACCATCCGTCATTTGAAACACCGGCAACAGAACTGACTTCCCAATGCCCACTTGTAAGTTGTTTTATTAAATTTCCGGAATAATCATAAAGATATATATGCCTAAAACCGCTTTTTTCTGAAGTCCAAATAATTTCATTCTTCTTTTTAAGGAATTGTATATCATCTTGAATATCAACCCAACATGAATCAGTATCTTTTATAATTGATTTCGTTTTTCCTGTGATAGAATTTGCTATCATCATTTCAAGATGATTCTGGCGCCTGTTTAATTTTAATATTGCTAACTTGCTTGAAGAATTAGTCCAATAAATTCGAGGGATATAAATATCATCATTTTTCCCAATATCCATCCATGATGTTTTACCGTTAGTTAAATCTGCTACACCAATTTTAATAATTGAGTTTTGTTCGCCAGCTTTCGGATACTTAAGATTGAAAACCGAATTGTAAATTCCCATTTCATCAACAAGATGGAATATTTTGACTCTGGTCTGATCAACACGCCAGAATGCTATTTTTGTCCCATCTGGTGACCAGCGCCATGCATCGGCTAATCCGAACTCTTCTTCATACACCCAATCAAATTCCCCATTTAGTATATTATCAGTTCCATCATGGGTTATTTCTTTTTCATTATCGGTCAATAAATTGACAACATAAATATTATGATTCCTTACGAAGCCGACATATTTGCCATCAGGAGATAATTTAACATTACGAAGATGAGGACTATTATTTGCAAGAGCAATTATTTTTTTTGTTGTAATATTATACAAGTAAAAAGGGGCCTGTCTGGAATGCCTCCAAATCGCCGTCTCGGGTCCCTCTATTAAAAGAAACTTCCCATCTTCTGTCCAACTATAATGGCTCATTGAAATAGTTTTGCTTTTATAAACTAATTGTGAACCTTTGACGAGAATAAAATCCTTTCCGGATGAAACATTGTGTTCGTATATATCTAGTAAGCCGCTTTGATTATTATCCTTAGTATATGTAAATGTGCTGCCATTAGGATTCCATTGAATATTTTCTACTTCAGTACCATTTAACTTTGTTGAATCATAAATGTCTTTCAGAGTAAGAAATTTTTTTTCCTGTGCGTTTATTTTATATACAATTATAAGAATTAAAATAATGAATATTTTAAAGTAAGATTTTATCATAATTCCAAACCTTTCAGATAAAGGATTATAAAATATTTTACCAAAGTTTTTTTACCTCATCGTTTAGACCGAGATATTCCCAGCGAAGTAGAGAAATAGGAACATTTCCATTCTGAAGAAGGTAATCATGAAAATCTTTTAGATTGAATTTATCACCCAGCTTCATCTTAGCATCAGACAGAAATTTTAATATTTGTATTTTGCCTATTTGGTAGCTCATCCCCTGTCCGGGAGTCTGTGCAAAAAATTTTGCTTCACCTATAGCTGATTTGTAATTCATTGGAACAGTCTTTGCTAAATATTTTGCTGCATCTTTAATCGTGAATATTCCAAGTGCCAGGTTTATATCGACTTCAACCCGAAGTGCGCGAAGCCGCATGAAGCGATAAATTATTTCTTTGGTATTAGGGGAATTATTGAATAACCCGAACTGAAGCATCAACTCTTCAAGATAAAAACCTATTCCTTCATTTGCTCCGGAATCAAAGTAATGGCGGCGTATCGGATCCGAATTTTTCCATGATAGGACAAGCTGAAAGTAATGTCCCGGCACTCCTTCATGTATAATGATGGGACGAGGATCTTCGGCAGAAGCTAAATTAAAGAATGAAAGATTTGGTGATGGATTAGGAATATATCTAATGCAATTTTCGTTTAACCGGTTAGGAGAAGTAAAATCATCATCTTCTCCCAAACCGGATAACGGAGCTACATAATCGGGAATTTTTTCATCTTTGTAATGTTTTACCCAAGAAGGGACAGACATAATATTATTTTCAACTAAAAATTTACGAATTTCTAACTCGTCAATTCCGGCTTCTTTAATTTGTGCATCAACATTTGGAAATAATTTTGGTTTGGATAATCCTTTATCAAGTAAACTTTGATACAAGTCAAAGGAGACTGAACGATTAAATTCATTTTCACCCATATCCAATAACTGATCAGGAGTATAGGGAATAATAGCAATGTTTTTTAGAAAATATATAAATTTTTTTTTGCCGATAGAATAATTATCCGACATGTTACTTCTTTTAGATCTAAGCCATTCGATATATTTATCGAAAGCCAATTCAGCATTTTCAAATGAAGTTTTTAATTTATTATGTAACGAAGACGGAAATATCTTTTCAAGCGCCAATTCTGTTTTAGTAAGATTTTCATGGATATTATCCATATCTTCTAATGCAATATCAGTGAATGAAGCTATAGGATTATTTAAGTTTATTTCAGCATATTTAAGAATAAGTGGAATTGAATTTAAACGAAGAATTATATTTCTTTCTCGAATACTATCAATTGGTGAGCTTACGACGAGAAGTTCGTAAACAGATCCGGCAGACTGATGAACATAAAAATCGGGATCCCTTGCAGGAAGTTTGAGTATGTTCAATTCCCAGTTGACCCGTGAAATCGCCGAACGAAGAAGAAGATAATCTACGCTATCTGATATAGACCAGTTTTCCCTTGATAATTTATTTAATCTCCTGCTGAAAACATTATAGTCTTTTTCATATTTTTTTAAAGCTTTTGGAGAATAGTCTGCGATCCATCCGTTCGGTCTTTCAATTCGAGGGACATCATCACCGGTAATTGGTTGTTCAATCTTACGCCAGGCAAAAAAATCTTTAGCTAGTTTTTGAAGAGAATCATTTTGCTGTGCAAAAACCTCAAATGAAAATATGATTAGTATAAGGAAAGCGAATTTCATAATTTTTCTCCGTAGTAAAAAATATTCGATATCTTCTAGGGTAACGGAGTGTAAAGTTAACAAATAAGAAATAATAATTCTTTAAAATCTTTAAGAATTTATAAACTTATTTCTCTATTAAAAATCCAGCTAAACTTTTCAGCAGTTCCAGAAAAAGAGAGTCTGCTAGCAATTGCCAGGTATCTATCAGAAAGGGTGCATAAGTAATCTTGAGCTTTTGCCGCAATATCAGATAAACCCGATAATTTCTCAATATTCCAACCTTTTACAAGATTACTAATAATTTCAGCGTAATCCTTTACCGTATAAACTTCTAGTTTTTGCGCAACTTTAGAAAAATTTGCAAATAAACTTTTATCGTTATCGTCATACATTAATATTGCGGGCATAGAAATTTTTGTCTTCATCATTTTGGAAAATGATAGAATTGCTTGAATCGGATCAATCTCAAATATTTTAGACATAAATAGTCGGTAAGCTTTTTCATGGCGAGCTTCATCTCCGGCAATTACCCCGCAAATCTTATGAAGCTGCTCGTCTCCAGCTTTTTTAGCGAGGGTAGCGACATTTCGATGAGAAATTTTAGTAGCTCTTTCCTGAAAAGAAGTATATATAAATCCTAGGTAAGGATCATTCTCAGTTTTTGGATCAAACCCATTATTTATTAAATGATGAATAGTAACCTCAATAGCTCTCATATCGACTCTTCCGGTAAGGTATAAATATTTATTTAGTAAGTCACCATGACGATTTTCTTCGGAAGTCCAGCCGCGGCTCCATTTTGCCCATCCGTTTTCACTGTTTCCGGTTATATCAGTAATCCCTTCTAATCGGTTTAGCCATGTTTGATATGTAGGCAAGGCTTCTTCTGTAACCATATCTCCGATTAGAACCACAAGCAAATCATCCGGCAATGATTTGGCTATTTGCCTAAATTGGACAAGTTCATCATGCCATTCTTCAGAACGCATATCAGGCAGGTAATCATTCGGCTGCCAGCTTTCTTTAACAGGTCTTAATAATTCATGAATATTCTGGTTTACAAACCCTTCAAGGCTATTAATTATTTCAAATCTTGATGTAAAATTTTTTTGATCAAACATGCTATCCGCTTTCCTTAGGTTATTATTTAAAATAAAGCAACTAATGTTAATATCCTATTATTTTAAAGCGCAATTCTTTCTGCTGAACCCTAGATCACTTTTTATAACAAATTGAACAGAAGCAAAATATTTATGAATTATGATAAACTTGTTCATTTGGCTATTTTTATTTCATAAATTATAATAAAAATATTAAGAAAAATCAGATATAAGAAAAAAACTATATGAAATTAAGTAAATCTTTCGTTCCTACATTAAAAGAAGTACCTAACGACGCAGTTGTTGCAAGTCATATTTATATGTTAAGATCCGGGATGATTAGAATGTTATCAGCCGGAATTTATTCATTCCTACCGCTCGGATATAAGGTAATAAAGAAAATTTCTCAAATCATCAGAGAAGAAATGGATTTTATCGGAGGTCAAGAATTTCATCTCCCCGGCTTAAATCCAAGGGAGATATGGGAAGAGACACACCGCGTGGAAGCTTTCGGTGATACAATGTTTCATATAAAGAACCGCGATTATATTTTAGCACCAACGCATGAAGAAATAATGACATTCCATGCAAGAAATGTTTTAAAATCTTACAAAGATCTGCCTCAAATATGGTATCAGATCCAGACCAAATTTCGGAATGAAGCTAGACCGCGAAGCGGCGTCATTCGCGGCAGACAATTTTTAATGAAGGACTCTTATTCATTTGATGCGGCCTGGGAAGGACTCGACAAATCGTATGAACTTCACGATAAAGCTTACAGAAGAATATTCGATCGATGCGATTTAAAGTACTTTATTGTAGGAGCATCTAGCGGAGCAATGGGAGGAACCGGTTCGGAAGAATTTATGGTTCAATCCGATGCCGGCGAAGATACTGTAGCATATTGCAAATCATGCGGTTACGCAGCAAATGTTGAGGTTGCAAAATCAAAGGTTATTCCGGTAAAGAGAGATGATAAAAGCTCAGAATTAAAAGAAATCTATACTCCAAATGTTAAGTCCATAGATGAGCTATGTGAATTCTTAAAA
>JAJYOQ010000413.1 GCA_021796135.1 Bacteroidota bacterium | reverse complement strand
GTAAAGCATTCTCACTGTACTGAAGCAGAAATTAGAATAGATTCTGATAAAAAAGCGATTCATTTATCTATTAAAGATAACGGCTGCGGTTTTGAAATTAGTTCAAATGCAGATGGGAACGGGCTTGTTAATATGCAAAACCGGGCATCTAAAGTTAAAGGAATAATTGAAATAAAATCGGCAGTGGGGAAGGGAACGGCAATTTATCTTTCTATCCCAAGGTAAATTATTTCATGATATTCAAACAGTACATTTGTTCTGTTGTTATTAAATAATATATATATTACTTTTTTGAATAATTAGATATAATAATACTTAGTGAAGCATAAATGGAAAAGAATTCTATATCACCTGAATCATTAAATAATGAGAAGATACGTATTGCTGTCGTTGACGACGACGAAGAATTAAGGCGTTCTTTATGCTGGATAATAAACCAGTCGCCCAACTTTTTTTGTTCGGCAACCTGGAAGAACTGCGGTGAGGCAATAAAAAATATAGAATCAAACCCGCCTCATGTAATTCTAATGGATATCGGACTTCCGGATAAGTCCGGAATTGAATGCGTTAGGATAATTAAAGATTTGTACCCGGGAATTCAAATATTAATGTTGACTGTTTACAGTGATGAAGAAAAAATATTCCAATCAATTAGAGCCGGAGCTGTAGGATATATTTTGAAAAGTAGTTCTTCGGAAAAATTATTAGATGCAATCGGGGATGCTTATCACGGTGGGGCACCGATGTCCGGAGAAATTGCAAGAAAAGTTCTTAGTTACTTCCAGCAGCCTAAAGATGATATTGTAACAGCAAAGCTTTCTTCCCGTGAAATCGAAGTTTTGGATGGATTAATAGAAGGTCATACCTACAAAGCAATAGCAGAAAAACTCTTTTTAAGTTCGCATACAGTCCGGTTTCACGTACATAATATTTACGGTAAGCTGCACGTAAAATCACGCGCTGAAGCAATCAAAAAAGCAATAAAAGTAAATTATTAACTCATGTCACGCAGACAATTTCAAATATAAATGAAGTGAAGTACAAAACCTCCGAGGTTTAGGAAAACCTCGGAGGTTTCTCATTATGTAATAATAACCTTTTCGTAAGGTGACTTATTAAATTACCTTCCATGGGATTTCCTTTACTACAGTAGTCCAATTTCCCATTACTCAAATTTTCAGAATAAAGTTTAAGTTCAAGGAAAAAGCAAAGATCTATGTAACAATCCTAATGGTTACCACTGCTTCCCAGCAGATGTGGAATGTGTCTAAGTCACATTTCTTTCTTTGTTACTAAATGGTTTGATTATGGGTAAAATTGAGGGCTGGTGTGAGATATGCACAAGATAAAGCTATTAGAAGGCTTGTTGATACGCATTCAGAGTGCATTCAGAGTGCATTCATAATGTTTTGGAGGTGAATTATGATTTGCTTTTTCCTTTTTTGAATGGCATTGGAAGAATTGAAAGGTATCAGCTATAAAGTTCTAAGATGTACAGAAAAAGAATTAGTGTTTGACAATGTCAAACATATTAAATAGTAAAATGTGAATCAAGAAGGGGAATGTAATTCCGTTTCTGCTCCCAATGAATTGTTTTTTGCTCAAATGTTAAAATTATTTTGAGCAGGAATGATTACTCTCAATTTAGTCAGGCAATAAAAACTGTACATTCGTTCAGTTGAAAATAGACATTATAACGTTGAAATTTCTAATGCGGATATGCCAAACCGAACAAGATAGAAAGGAAAAATATAAAATGAATATATTTAGACTATTTCCTGTATTGCCTGTAATGCTCTTTGTGTCTCCAATATTTCTTCACAGCCAATCAGATATGCTTGATAATACTTTCGGAACGAACGGAACAGTAAGAAATTATATTCTGGGCGGAGATTCAACGTCCGACTTCGCACGTGCAATAGCAATTCAGCCAGACGGGAAAATAGTTGTCACCGGTATAACACTCGCGAAGTCGGTTCCAAATAATGCATTTGCGGTTGTAAGGTACGACACTAACGGTACGCTGGACAAAACGTTTGGAACAGGCGGCATGGTAATAGCGGGAAGTGACGACTGGCATGCTACATCGATGGCTATTCAGATTGATGGTAAAATAGTTGTTGCAGGAAGCGCTGATTTATCACCCTCAGCGTATGCTTCCAACAATACTTACGAATTTGGGCTGTATCGATTCAATAGCAATGGTACGCTGGATAACTCGTTCGGTAAAGCTGGCGAAATTAATAAATCTATTATAGGGGGAGACTCTACCTGGGACAAGGGATATTCTGTTGCAATACAGCCTGATGGTAAGATTGTGGTTGCAGGATTGTCTCAAGATTCCGGCAAGACCGCTTTTGCTCTTGCTCGTTTCAATAGTGATGGTACAGTTGACAAAACCTTTGGTAAGAATGGTACCACAAGAAATTACATCGCCGGATCAGATTCTTCTGATGATGAAGCCCATGCCGTTTCAATACAATCTGATGGAAAGATAGTCGCTGCCGGATATTCTATTAATCCATATTCTGCGACACCAAATGCATTCGCTCTTGCACGTTACAATATTGATGGCACTATTGACAGTACTTTTGGATTTGAAGGAACGGTTAGAGTAGCTGTTCCGGATCCAGGTAACCCAAATGAAGTAGGACTTGCATATTCGGTGGTGGTATTACCGGACAGCAAAATACTTGCAGGCGGGTATTCTAATGACTTAGGATTTACAGTAGTAAAATTTGATAGCAACGGAACGATTGACGACACTTTCGGTGTTATGGGAGCTGCTACTACATTTATATCTGGAAGTGATGGCACTGATGATGAGGCACATTCAATGGCTGTTGGAACAGACGGAAAGATAGTCCTCGCCGGGCGGTCTTCATTGCCAGGACAGAACTCAAATGATGCATTTGCGATTGCCTGTTTTAATAGTGATGGATCACTGGACAAAAATTTCGGTACGAACGGTTCCATGGTGGCAAATATTTCTGGAGGAGACAGCTCCGATGACGAAGCGAATGCGGTGGTCATACAATCCGATGGAAAGATAGTTGCTGCCGGATACTCAGAGGGCACGCCGCCTTATCTTGGTTCTATAGGATGGGCTTTTGCACTTGCCAGATTTTTGCCTGGTATTCCAACTGCAGTACCTGCTGAATCGTTAGTTCCTATGGAATATACACTTTATCAGAATTATCCTAATCCATTTAATCCTTCGACAATTATCAGTTATCAATTACCGGTTAGCAGTAAAGTCGTTTTGAAAATTTATGATTTGCTTGGCAGAGAGGTGGCTACATTAGTTGATGATAGGCAGCATGCAGGTAATTATAGTGTAAAATTTAATGCTGGTAGTCTGTCAAGCGGGATTTATTTCTATCGACTTGTTGCCGGGGGATTTATCCAGGTTAAGAAATTAGTTCTTCTAAAATAGATTGATAGTAAAATTGATGAATCGATAAAACGTTAATACCTAAAAAGGGAAACGAAATATATTTTGTGCGTTTACAAGATTATAAATTGTAAAATTAATAACTATAAAACATGACGGAGACAATCATGAATAAGAGATCAACTATTATATTAATAATCTTTTTCTTTGCGGCGGTTTCAGCAAATGCGCAGCTCGGCAACTTGTTGCAAAAAGCAAAGGATAAAGCCGTCAATAAGATTGAGAACTCAATCGACAAATCAAATAAGAATCAAAACGACAGCACAAATGTTACCAATAATAACTCAACTGGAAATTCAAACCAGTCTGCAAGTATAATGACTTATCGGAATTATGATTTTGTCCCCGGGAATAAAATAATTTTTGAGTCGCAATTAGCAGATGAAACAGTCGGTGAGATACCATCGCAGTTCACTTTACAGCAAGGACAAATGGAAGTTGAAAATGATAACGGTGAAAATGTAATTCGTATTGATAAAGGTTCGGGGGCTGATTTTACACCAAGAATGTCCGTCCCTAATTATCTACCGGATCAATTTACTGTAGAATTTGATTTTAAAGATCAAAGATATGGAGTAGCAGATCTTGATATTCATTTTGGAGATGGAGACAATATAATCCGGAGAATTAACTTTCAAGAGCGGAATGCCATAAATTGGACAACAGGAACTGTGGATTATCCATCGGGTCTTCATATAGGTTACAATGATCCGATGACATGGCACCATGTTGCAATAGCAATTAACAAAAACGTCGGTAAAATTTATATTGATCAATT
>JAJYOQ010000029.1 GCA_021796135.1 Bacteroidota bacterium | reverse complement strand
CTTCTTATTCCGTCAAATTGGAATATACTCTCATGCCGGACAACTATATGAGCCGGTTGATAAAGAAAGTCTTTTATATTACAAGGAAGCCAAGAATGGCCAAATACTTGAAGAAGGTATTACCGAAGCTGGGTCAATGGCATCATTCATTGCTGCAGGTACAGCCTATGCAACTCATGGCTTAAATATGATCCCTTTCTTTATTTATTACTCTATGTTTGGATTTCAGAGAATAGGTGATTTAGTGTGGGCTGCCGGAGATATGAGCGCTAAAGGATTCTTAATCGGCGGTACCGCCGGCAGAACAACTCTTGCTGGCGAAGGGCTTCAACATCAGGACGGAAATAGTCATTTATTAGCGTATACGATTCCTAATTTAGTGACTTACGACCCTGCATTTGCTTTTGAAATTGCAGTTATTATAAGGGACGGAATAAGAAGAATGTATGAAGAACAGGAAAAGGTTTTTTATTATTTAACTGTAATGAATGAAAATTATGCTATGCCTCCTATGCCTGAAGGTGCAAAAGAAGGTATTGTTAAGGGAATGTATAAATTAAAAGCATCAGAAAAAAAGAACTTAAAATTAAAAGCCCAGCTCTTCGGAAGCGGAACAATTTTAAATGAAGTTTTAAAAGCACAGGAGATTTTGGAAGATGATTATAAAGTCTCCGCTGATGTTTGGAGTGTTACAAGTTATAAAGAATTAAGAAGAGACGGAATGGATGCCGAGAGATGGAACTTACTTCATCCAAATGACACCCCGCAAATTCCCTATGTTTCTAATTTATTAAAAGATGAAGAAGGAGTATTTGTGGCTGCATCGGATTATGTTAAGACCCTTCCGGATTCGATTGCCAAATGGTTCCCGCGTCATTTATATTCATTAGGAACGGATGGATTCGGCAGAAGCGAAGGAAGAGCAAGCTTACGTGATTTTTTTGAAGTCGATGCAAAGCATATAGTAGTAGCAACACTATCAGCGTTGTTAAAAGAAGAAAAAATCAAAGCTTCTGTAGTAGATAAAGCAATTAAAGATTTGGGTGTCGATCCATCTAAACCAAATCCATTGACTGTTTAATAAATTTATTAAGGCGAAAAATGGCAACTGAATTTAAATTACCTGAATTAGGAGAAAATATTGAGTCGGCTGAAGTGTTAAATATATTAGTTAATGTCGGCGACAAAATTGAAAAAGATCAGGGCTTAATTGAAATCGAAACAGATAAAGCAACAATCGAAGTACCATCAACTTTGGACGGTATTATTAAAGATATTTTTATTAAACCGGGTGAAAAAGTTAAAGTCGGACAAACAATCCTTTCGTTTGATGAAAATAATGCGATTAATTCCGTTAATCTTTCAGCCGCAAATAATGATTCAATAAGTGCTCCTGCGGAAAAAATAGTTAATGAAGTAAAAACCGAAAAATCTTTTCTAAATTCTCAATTCAGTAATTCTGAAACTAAGGTGGTTGTTTTAAATCTCCCGGAATTAGGAGAAAATATTGAATCAGCAGATGTTCTTAATGTTTTGGTAAAGCCCGGTGATTTTATTCAAAAAGATCAAGGAATTATGGAAATAGAAACCGACAAGGCTACTATTGAAGTCCCATCGGTTATCTCCGGAAAAGTAATAGAAGTATTAATTAAATCCGGTGATAAAGCTAAAGTTGGTCAGGCGATGCTCAAAGTTGAAGTTAGCGGTCAAAAAACTGAATTGCCAGAAGTAAAGAAATCAGAACCAGCAAAAACCGTTTCAGCTCCGGAAAAAATCGAAGAATTGAATAAACTAGATGCCGGTTCATCTAAAGGTGAACGTGAAAAGTTTTTACCCGGAGAAATAGATAATCAGCCTCCGGTAATCAAAGGCGCTGCACCTGCTGCTCCTTCGGTTAGAAGAATTGCAAGAGAACTCGGAGTAAATATAAATAAAGTCCCTGGTACAGGTATTGCCGGCAGAATTTCCATGGATGATGTCAAAAGTTATGTGAAAAAATTGAATGAAGAAAGAGATAATACCCCTTCCTTCGGATTAAAGCAGGAGCCTTTACCCGACTTTTCAAAATTTGGTGAAGTTGAAATTAAACCGATGAATAATATTCGATCGAAAACAGCAACTCATCTTAGTTATGCATGGACAACTATTCCGCATGTAACTCAATTTGACAAAGCAGATATTACTGAGCTTGAGAAAGTTAGAAAAATGTATAATCCGCAAATTGAAAAAGAAGGAGGCAAATTAACTATTACGGCAATCCTTCTAAAGATAATTTCGTCCGCTCTAAAAGTTTTTCCGCAATTCAATAGTTCCGTAAATCAGGATAAAAAAGAAGTTATTTATAAAAAATATTTCAATATCGGCGTTGCAGTAGATACCGAACATGGTTTAATTGTTCCGGTAATAAAAAATGTAGATAGAAAAAATTTAACTGAAATTGCAATCGAAGTAAATTCAATTGCCGGAAAAGCCAGGAACAGAAAAATTTCGCTTGAAGAATTGCAGGGTGGCAGTTTTACAATTACAAATCTAGGCGGGATCGGAGGAACATCATTTACTCCGATTGTAAATTCACCCGAAGTTGCAATCCTTGGTGTCTCTAAAGGTTCGTACGAGCCTGTTTATGTGGAAAAAAACTCATTATCCGAATCAGCTGGTTTTCAGCCCCGGTTAATGCTCCCTCTATCATTATCATACGATCATCGTATAATAGACGGTGCCGATGCTGCAAGATTTCTGAGATGGGTATGTGAAGCTCTCGAGCAGCCAATTAAGATATTGATTGAAGGATGAAGCTGAAAGCTCAATAGTAAAAATTAACAGATATTTCTAAATCAATATTCAGAAAATTATTATGGAAAATAAAAATATAGTAGTTATCGGTGCTGGACCCGGAGGCTATGCTGCGGCATTCTTTGCTGCTGACCTTGGTATGGAAGTTACTCTAATAGATAAAGCGGCAAATCCCGGCGGAGTTTGTTTGTACCGCGGCTGCATTCCCTCTAAGGCTCTGCTTCATGTTGCAAAATTAATTAATGAAGCGGAAGAAGCTAAAAATTGGGGAATAGAGTTTTCTAAGCCTAATATTGATTTAAATAAATTACGAGAGTGGAAAAACAGTGTTGTTGCCAAACTTACCGGCGGACTGGGGATTCTTTCGAAACAAAGAAAAATTCATTATATCGTTGGCACAGCAAGATTTACTAATTCGACAACGATAAAAGTTGATAAGGTTGACGGAAGTAGTTTAGATATAAAATTTGATAAAGTTATTATAGCTACCGGCTCTGTCATAACTGAAATACCAGCATTAAATATTAACAGTAAGAGGGTTTTAAATTCGACAACAGCACTTGATTTGCCAGAGATTCCTAAAAGCCTATTGGTAATAGGCGGCGGATATATTGGATTAGAATTAGGATCTGTTTATCATGCTCTTGGCACAAAAGTTTCGGTAGTCGAAATGACGCCTGGATTATTACCCGGGGCTGATAGAGATTTAGTATCTTTTCTTGCAAAAAATATACAGAAAAAATTTGATAAAATTTTGCTCAGTTCGAAAGTTCTTGAATTAAAGGAACAGGGAGAAAGTATAATTGTTAAAATTCAGACAGCTGACGGTAAAATTATTGACCAATCTTATGATTATGTTCTAATGTCAATTGGGCGTAAACCTGATGTCAGGGGTTTGGGATTAGATAATACTAAGGTGAGTGTAAATCAACGGGGCTGGATTATTGTAAATGAACAAATGCAAACATCAGATACGAATATTTATGCAATTGGGGATATTGCCGGTGAACCGATGCTCGCTCATAAAGCTTCACACGAAGGCAGAGTAGCCGTAGAAGCAATTGCAGGTCATATAGTGGCTTTTGAGCCAAAGGCGATTCCCGCAGTTGTGTTTACTGATCCGGAAATAGCTTGGGCAGGACTGACTGAAAATCAAGCAAAAGAAAAAAACATTAAATATGATATCGCAAAATTTCCCTGGGCTGCTTCCGGGAGAGCAACTACTCTTGACAGAAGTGACGGAGTTACAAAATTGATTATTGATCCTGCTGATCAAAGAATACTTGGAATGGGTATTTGCGGACCCGGAGCCGGAGAGCTTATTGCTGAGGGAGTTTTAGCGATTGAAATGGGTGCTAATGTGACAGATCTAAAGTTGACAATTCATCCTCACCCGACTTTATCCGAGACTATAATGGAATCTGCTGAAGTTTTCTTTGGACAGAGTACTCATATGTATAAACCTAAGAAATAGATTTTTATTTTTGCAAACTTGGTTTACAAATACTTTTTATACCAATCTCGTCTCATATTGTCCAATTCTTTCCGGTGATTCTTTAAAAAATGATCGCCGCCTTCAAAAAGAATTAATCTGTGAGGAATGCCCAAGGAAATCATTTTCCTAGAGATTTCAATAGATTGCAAAGGAGGTACTATCGTATCATCAACTCCGTGTGCTAATAAAAAAGGAATTTTAGGAAGATTGTCGACAAAATTAATTGCCGATCGTTTTTTTATTTCTTCCTCTATATTAGTATTTCCGATTAATTCTTTATAAAGGGCAATCGATTGTGAATTTTTTTCAAAATGTTGTCTGAAATTAGAAATTGCCCCCACTAAGACAGCGCATTTAAAAATATTTATTCTTTGTAACGTTAGAAAAGTCATCATTCCACCGCGGCTCCATCCCTCGATTCCCCATTTGTCTTTATCTGCAAAACTAATTTCCTTGGCTAAAGGGATTAAATTTGTTATATCGTTTACTTCTATACCTCCCAGCTGTTCACTTCCTTCTCCTCCTGCATTACCCCTATATTGAGATGCAAAAACAACATAACCCCAACTTGCTATTTGTCCAAATATTCCCCGCGCTGTAAAACTATCAATTGCACCGCTGTTTCTGACTCCGCCTCTATTCCAAATAATGCAAGGATATTTGCGTGATTGATCCTCCGGATAGGCAATATATCCTTTTACTTTTAAATTATCGGAATTGTAAACTATTTTTTCAACAACAGTGCTTTCATAAACATCTTTTCCCCAGCCGCTTATTAGCATTTTTGTTTGTGTATCACTTAAACTAATTTTAAGCCGGTCAATAATTCTTGGTTCCATTGTCCTATAAAATATTTTTTAATTAATGAAAATTAAGTATAAAAGAGATAATTTTGTTATGAGAAAAATTTTATATGTTTGTTCGACAAATTATTAAAAAATTAGGTAGAAAAAATGCAAAAGAACGAAAGAAATAAACAGGTACAATCAGATTTAAAAAAAAGGACATTAGATAAACATAAAATTATTCCTGCTTTAATAGTTGCATTAATAATTATTTTTTTAATAATTTCCTTTCTTCCAAAGAAAGAAAAAACGAATAAAGAATTTATGTTCAGAAAAGACGGAGAATTAACTTTTTTAGATTCAACAAACCATAAACCGGAAACCAAAATCGATATTCAGATTGCCGATAATGATTTTGACCGTGAACTTGGATTAATGTTTCGTAAAAGTATGGAAGAAAATCAGGGAATGCTTTTCATTTTCCCTGCCGATACAATACAGAATTTCTGGATGAGGAATACTTATATTCCGCTTGATATGATCTTTGTGAACTCAATGAATAATATAGTTACAATTCAACATGCTACAAGTACTTTATCTGATCAGACGTACTCTTCAAATGCACCTGCCAGGTATGTGATTGAAGTTAATTCCGGATTTACGGATAAAAATAAAGTAAAAGTAGGTGATAAGATATCGTGGGTGAGAGACGATTCTAAATAGGAATCTTCCAGCTATTAACCAAAAAGTTCACTTTCAGTCAATTCGCAAATAATATGTGCAATTGTAATATGACCTTCCTGAATGCGCTGTGTATTATTTGAAGGAACAATTATAGGCTGGTCTACAATTGACTTTATTTTCCCGCCGTTTCCTCCCAAAAAGCCTATTGCTTTCATTCCTTTCGAATGTGCCATTTCAATTGCTTTAACTACATTTGGAGAATTCCCGCTAGTAGAAATTGCAAGAAGAATATCTCCGGGATTGCCTAGTCCTTCAACATTTCGTGCAAAAACGTTTTCATAACCAATGTCATTGCCTCCTGCAGTTAAATTTGAAGAGTCTGTGGTAAGAGCTATTGCTGCTAAAGCTGGGCGATTAATTTTATGGTTAAGTCTAATCATTAATTCAGTAGCAATATGCTGACAGTCTGCTGCACTGCCGCCGTTACCGCAAAGTAAAAGTTTTTTCCCATTTTTATATGCTTCGACTAAAATGTTTGTTGCTGATATAATATCATCTAAACATTCATTCCTGATTTTTATTTTTGTTTCAGAACTTTCATTTAGCGAATCTAAGGCAAACTTTTTTTTATCCATATTCCTCTTAAATGGTTGGCACTAGTTTGAAATGTACGGCTTCAGCAAATTCTTTTATAAGGTTCCAATTCTCTTGATGTTCGAAAAAATTACCTGTTACTATTACTTTAGCTCCGCTTTCGACCTTTTCTTTAGCGGTTTGCGGATTACGGATGCCGCCTCCAACAATTACTGGTATTGAACAAATTTCTGAAACGGCTTTAATCATTTCATTAGGAACAGATTGGTCTGCTCCCGAACCTGCTTCGAGATAGACTAACTTCATTCCAAGATATTCGGCAGCTAATGCAGTTGCAGCTGCAATTCCGGGTTTATTCCTAGGCAACGGTAAGCTTCCGCTCATATATTCAGCAGTAGTCATAGCTCCGGACTCAACAATTATATATCCCGTAGAAATTGGTTCAAGATTGAAATTTTTAAGCATAGGTGCAGCAATAACATGTTTCCCGATAAGATGTTCTGCATTTCTACCGCTTACTACCGAAATAAAAAGAATTGCATCTGCTTTTGGTGAAATTTGATTGACACTGCCGGGAAAAATTATAACCGGTAAATTAGTAGCAAGTTTAACTTGCTCAATGAAGTAGTTAAAATTACCGTCTACCAATAAACTTCCGCCGACAAGGAATCCGTCAACTCCTGACATTTCGCAATGACGGATAAATTTATCTAATTTATCGCCAAATTCTTTATCCGGATCCAACAAAACCAAATAGGCAGCGCCCTTATTTTGAATGGTATTTTGTAAATAATTATATATTTTCATAAAAAATTGAGATATTCAGAGTGAATATAAAAATTTTAGGTTTTATAAAAAAGAATTTTTCAAACAATATTTTTATTTTTGGTATAAATAAGACTCTGAAAGTTAAAAGAGAAATAACAAAAATTTGACCGGAAACAAAACATTCATCTTTATTAGTCATAAATTAACTATTTTTAATGTTTTTCCATAATAATTGAAATAATTATATTGGCAAAATCTATCATAATTATGTTTATATTTTGCAGCGAACAATTATTTTAATATACAATTAAAATAAAATGAATAATAATTTGTTTATTAACCTGATTAAAAAGATTTTAATTGTGAAGGTATAAATTAATGGGAAATAGTAAAATGGATTCAAAAATTAAAAATTTCTTTTATCCATCTAAAATTGTTTTAGTAGGAGCTTCTTCAAAAGAAAAAACCATTGGCTATGAGCTATTAAAATCAATAAATTATTTTGGATTTAAGGGAGAAATCTTTCCGGTCAATCCAAATGTTGAAACAATACTTGGATATAAGTGCCTAAATTCAATTTCATATTTACCTGAAGGAATTGATCTGGCAATAGTTGCCGTACCTAAACAATTTGTTGAAGACTCAATTAATCAGCTAATTATGAAGGATATTCAATCAATCATTCTTATAACTGCTGGTTTTAGAGAAATAGGCGAAGAAGGAGCAATTCTTGAAAAGAAAATTATCGAAATTATAAAGAAATCGGGATCTAGGTTAGTTGGCCCAAACTGTATGGGTGTAATTAATACTATGGATTCGGTCAGTATAAATGCAACTTTTGTCGCTGAACAGCCCGAAAAAGGCGGAACTGCATTTCTTTCACAAAGCGGTGCTATAGGTGCGGCAGTTTTAAATTCATTAAGGAATACTGATATTAAATTTTGTCATTTCATTAGTGTCGGAAATAAAGCAGACATAAATGAAAATGACCTTTTAAGATTTTGGCAGACCGACGATAATATAAAAACGCTTACTTTATATTTAGAGAGCTTTGTTGATGGTGAAAATCTTATAAAAATGGTCTTTGAAAGTAATTTTTCTAAACCGATTATTATTCTTAAATCTGGCAGAACAAAAGATGGTATAAATGCAGCTTCGTCACATACCGGATCTATCGGCAGCAGTGATCGGGTTGTTGAGTCGGTTCTTCATCAATTAGGAATTATAAGAGCTAATAATCTCAATGAACTTTTTAATACTTCTAAAGGATTTGAAAATTTTCCGTTACCTGCCGGAAATAAAATTGGGATTGTTTCAAATGCCGGAGGACCATCAATATTAGCTGTTGATTCATTAGCAAAAGAAAATCTAACTCTCGCTGAATTATCTGATGATACTAAATTAAAACTAAAAAAAATTGTTCATCCGGATGGAAGTACAAACAATCCTGTCGATTTACTTCCGCTTGGAACTGCAGATCAATTTAAAGAAGTTAATAAAATTCTTCTGGAAGACGAAAATGTTGACGCAATAATATCTATTTTTGTTGAACCAGTAATGGTCAAAGCAATTGGTGTTATAGAAGCAGTAAATAGTATTACATCTCAGAAACCTATTTATCAGGTAGTAATGCCCCTGCCTGAATTTTGGGAAGATTACCGAAAGAATTCCCAAAACAAAAAACCATTATTCAAAAACCCGGAAGAGCCAGCTGAAGTTATCTCAAATATTTTATTCCATCAAAGGAGCAGGAAGAAATATAAAAGGCTTTCTGCGAACCAAACAGATCAATATCTGTTTGAAAGTAAAAATGAATTTGCGTCAACTGACGATATAGGTAAATTATTAAAGCATTATAATATTCCTGTTGTCAAAACTGAAATTATTTTGCCGGGGATTATAAATAAGATTATTGAAAAATTTTCGTTCCCGCTCGTTTTAAAAGGAATTTCCAAAGATGTAATTCACAAATCAGAGTTTAACGCAGTTAAGGTTAATATAAAAAACATAAATGAATTGCTTGAAGCTGAGATGGAAATACTTGAAAGCTTTAAAGAGAAGAGAATACATCTTGATGAATTTATTGTTCAGCCGTTTATTAAACCAAGGTTTGAAATTCTGATAGGAGGATTTAGAGATCCTGCCTTTGGTCCTATGATTATGTTCGGAAGCGGGGGAAAGTACGTAGAAATAATTAATGATACTTCTTTAAGATCTGCTTATTTATCGGAAGTTGATATAGAAGAAATGATTGCCGAAACAAAAATCGGTTTATTACTTAAAGGAGTGCGCGGAGAAAAACCGGTTAAAATGAGCAAAATAGTTGAAATAATAAAATCTTCTGCACAATTATTATTAGACAATATTTCAGTTTCAGAGTTTGATTTTAATCCTGTTATTATTTCAGATAATGATTCTATTTATTCTGTTGATACGAGAATAAAGTTAAATCTTCAATTATAATTTTCTTTTTATTTTAAAAGTATCAAGTAATTGAATTTTACTTCCCATAATTCTATCTGAATTTGCTTTGGGGTAACATCCATAAGTATTTACATAAACAAAATCAGGGGTTACATTTAAAGTAACATATACAAATGCCCGTTTACCAAAAAAATCCTTTGATGCTTGCGAATCTTCACCTGGGCCATAAAAATAATTAAGTGCTTTATAATATGGGATAGCTTCTTGATAGTTGAATTCACTCCATCCAAAACTTTTCTTTTTGACATCATTTGAAGTAGGATTAAAATAATAAAGAGGAGCTCCGCAACTTCCGGAAGTAATTTGGTAAACCCCGTTAATAGATTCCCGCGCATATAAATGTTCATGTCCGCAAATATAAGCTGTCACTTTATTTTCCGATAGAATTTTCCAAAACATATCCCTTTGAATTAGATACCATTTACGCGTTGAGTCTATTGGAAGTGCAAGGTGATTACCAAGATTCGGAAGCCCATCTTTAAGGTGTCCGCCGATTGGAAAAGCAGTCTCATGACCCATTACAAAAAGGTACTTGTTTCCCCTTTGTATTGCCGATTGTAAGTCATTATTTAGCCAATCAAGATGTTTAACATAATGCCAGTCATTGTTTCCCCCTTCATCGGATTCACTATAATTCCATCGATTAGTTGTAATAAAAACAAAATGTACTTTGTCATAATCAAATGAGTACGTCAAACCTTTTTCATCTTCAGGGCCGTTCATAAAAACATTTTGAAATTCCTCTTTGAATAACCCTTCATCTTTGGAATTCTGGATTTCATGATTACCGACCGACACCCATATTTTGGGCCAAACCATATTTGAATCATTATAAATTGGCGCCATAGTTTTCTGCCAATAATTTAACTGCTTCTCAGTAGTATCAGCGGAATATTTATTACCGGAAACCAGATCTCCCGGAAATACTATAAATTTTGTATCGGAATTTTTCTTTAAAAGATGATTAATTAAAGCCGATAATACAGGCTGATTTACTCCTTCGTAATCTCCTCTGCTGTCCGACATAGCTGCAAATTTAAAATTTTGAGCTTTTATATTGCAAGGTTTAATCGCAAACATAATCACTATTAAAAAAATAAATAGGAAAAATTTATTCTTCAAGATATCTCCGAGTAATTAACAAAAAATTAAATGTTCGAATATCTAAAAATAAGGAATCAAAAATTGTAAGAAAAACTTAGCCATGGTATAAATGGGAATGTATCCGAAGATAATAAATCAGGTGAAGTGGCTAAAGCAAAATCACCGGCAATATCTTTGCTGAAAAATCTTAACCCCAATGAATACAATGGACTATTATTAGCCGGAGAGTAATAATCTTCAGAGATTAATTTAACACTATTGGATATCCTTATTTCTCCGCCGAATATCAAGATTGAGTTTCCGGTGCTTCCGGAGTTTGAAGATCCGCTGCCGAATCCCAAATTTAAATCAGCATTTTGATATCCGATTGTTGCCATGCAATAAAGTACGGAAGCAGCTTCACCGAATCCGGAAAGTATATTAGTAATCATTCCCCCTGCGGCAAAATATAAATTATATTTATTCAAAGCTATATTCAATAATGTAATTTTTAAATTTGCATAGTATACCTGGTCTATTGAAGAAGGTACTAAACTTATACCGCCGCCGATAGAGATTATATTTGCAATCCCGGCTGAGATTGTCGGAAAGAAAACCATGTAGTCGGAAAAGTATATTTGTCCTGCATTAATGGGTTTAGCGGTTGGTGCGAAAAAAAGATGAGATTGATTTGGATCAGCAAAGGTAAAATTTCCTTCAACAATTTCTTTTTTTGATATGCTAAAGGATTTAATAAGGTGAATCGGAATTGCCATATTAATTCCGGTTGATGTTAAGAATCGCAGGACGGAATCTTCGACCGAAATAACATTTCCAATAAATCGGGAATTATCATTTAATTTTAAATTAACAAGTTCTGATGGTCGAATAGTCTTTAATTTGCTGTATGTATTAATTGGATATCGGTAAGATGAATCAACAATCATTGATTTCAAAATATTAATATTCTTACCATTTTCCAGTTTAATAATTTCATTTAAACTATCCTGCCTGATAAGTATACCCTTTAATATTGATCCATTAGAAAGCAGAATTTCCTGAGCGGTTATAGTTGTATCCTTTTGAACAGGATATAAAACACTTTGAAAAAGTAAAAATGACGTAAGCGATGTGAATATCAGAATAGTAATTATTTTCATTTTATTCCTCTTTGAAAATTATATACTAATTAATATTATAACAGCAATATCGAAAATTAATTCAATAAAAGTTATTTTATTGTTTTAATATACTCATAAATAGCTGAAAAATCATCTTCTTTATATCGGGATTTGGAAGCTCCTTCATATATCTTTGCAGCAGATTCCGTCAAAGGTAATTGTAAATTGTTCTCAACTGAAGATATTAATGCCAGGTGTAAATCTTTCAACATCCATTGCAGAGGAAATTCCGCTTCAAAATTTGAATGTAATAATTTATCTTTCTTACCTGCAAGAAATGGAGCAATAACCGGTCCTCCGAACAGAATTTCAAATAGTTTTTCTTTTGATATATCTAACGATTCGCCCAAAAGAATTCCCTCAGAAAATGCAAGCATTGAGTGTGCAAGCAAAAGATTAATAACCATTTTTATTGAAGTCCCCATACCATTTCCACCGATATGAATAATTTTTTTGCCCATTGCTTCAAAAAGTGGTCTGCAATATTCTATAACATCATTTTCCCCTCCGATTAGAAATGTCAATTCTCCTTTCTCGGCTGGTTTTGTGGTTCCCGAAACAGGTGCGTCGAGAAAACGAATGTTCCTTTTACTAGCTTCCTTAAACATTTCTTTAGAAAAAGTGGGATTTACGGTTGAACAATCTATCCAGACAGAATTTTTGTTAAGATGATTAAGGAACCCGCTATCCCCAAGTGCAGCATCTTTTACAACTTGTGGCTCGGAAAGCATTGTAATTATTACTTCGGATTGCGATGCTAACTCCGCCACAGAATTTATAAAAGTAGCTCCATTATTGATTAAATCATTTGCTTTTTCTTTTGTCCTATTATAAACAAAAAGTTGATTTCCATTACGAATAAGATTATTTGCCATGCGGCTCCCCATCAAACCTAATCCAATGAATCCAACTTTCATTTTTTGTTCCTTTACGCTAATGATTATAGAAATTTAATGAATCAAATCTAATAAAGAATCTCATCATTATTTAGGAAGAGATTTCAATCTTAGATTGAGACATTAAAAAAATAACAGGTTGATTAAAATCAAAATAAAATTCATTTTTTAATGAAAAATGATTGAATATAGCTTACTGTATTATTGGCATGCTTTTTAATATTCTATGGTATTAAAGATTAAATCAATGATTTGAAAAAATAGAAATCACCTAAGATAAAAGCAAAATATGTTAATATTATCAACCGGTATGACTGTAATTTTGTCGGTTATAATTCTGATATCATTTTTTATCGGAGGGTTTATTATTACAAGGGAGATAAAAAATGTATTCGGGAAATAACAATAACTTAAGATTAGTTTTTTTCTAATGTCAGTAATTTATCGAATCGTCTTTTAAATCGACCTTCGTTAAAAAACTTGGCATTTAAAAAGGCAGTAACTAATTCTTTTGCGAGGTCTGCTCCGATAACTCTCGCGCCAAAACAAATCACATTCATATTATCATGTTCAACGCCTTGATGGGCAGAATAAGTATCATGACAAATGCTAGCTCGAATACCTTTGGTTTTATTTGCAGAAATACATGCTCCGACTCCGCTTCCGCAAATTAAAATTCCTCTTTCAGCATATCCGTTTGAGACATATTGTGCTAGTTTATTTGCAAAATCAGGATAATCATCTTCTTTATCATAAACAAGGTTTCCCAAGTCTGTCACATCAAAATTATTTTCTTTTAACCACATAACAAGATAAGCTTTTAATTCAAATCCCCCGTGATCCGAAGCGATTGCAATTTTCAATTTCATTCCTTACAAATAAATTTATATTGATCAAATTTAACTAAAATGTTGTTAACGTTAAAACATTTCTCAAAGTTGATTCTTAAAGATGCGGGATATAGTTTTATATTCAAATTATTCATTTAAATTGTTCGGACTTAAATTTGAGAAATAAGCAAGAGAATTATGGCTACTAATTATAAAGGAACAAAACAAGAGATTAATTCTCTTAATAATTATATTAAGTTAATTAGAGCTTCTGAATCGTTAAGCAGCAGAGTTAACTTAATGCTCAATAAAAAGGGATTGACAATAAGTCAGTTTGCTGTATTGGACGTTCTCTATAATTTAGGTGCACTTTCGCAGAAAGATTTGGGGAAAAAAATTCTACGGAGCGGGGGAAACATTACTATGGTCATTGATAACCTTGAAAAACTTGGTTATGTAGAACGTGAAAGAAGTAAGGATGATAGAAGATTTTTTATTATACACCTAACAAAAAAAGGAAAAAGATTTTTTTCAAATATTTTTCCAATTTTTTTAGAAGCAGTAGTGAAAGAGTTTAAAGTACTTACCGAAAAAGAGCAATTAGAATTTCAACGCATGTGTAAGCTTGTCGGTTTAAAATAATTTAATATATTTTTTTCCAATAAATCAATTCATATGCTTAAGAAGCGTTTTTGCTTCAGTCAATAAGTCATCATCATTTTCATCTTGTTTTGGTGAAGCTACTACTTTATTTAACATTTCTTTAGCCAAGGTGTTTTCATCTTCTCGCATATAAGCTCTAGCCAGATCCATGTAGAACATCCTGAAGTTAGGGTAAAGCGAGATAGCTTTTTTATATTCAGCAATAGCAACATCAATATCAGCCCAGCCTAAGCCTAATAATGCTCTTGCAGGTTTCCATTTTTCGCTGACTTTTGCATTTGTCAATGCAAGTACATAATGAGCAATAGCCTGAACATAATTACCGCCGTTGCCTATTGAAATAGCTTTATCGCAATCAGCTTTAACTGAATTAACTATGCTTCCTACGGAAAAAATTCCCTTAAACAAAGCTATTCTTCCATTAGCTATTGCTCTTCGGACATAGGTTATTGATTGATTCGGAGCAAGTTTTACTGCTTCATCGGCATAATTATAAGCTTTTTGATAAACCGCAAGCTGGGCATCCTTTTCGGTTGAATTATATGCCTGCATATGTTCTGCTATATAAACATATACACGGCTTAAGCGCCAATATACTTCCCAGTTATTCGGAGAAATTTTATCAGCTTCATTATATGCTTCTAAAGCTCTTTGGTTATCAAATTTTGTGTTTAAATAATCGTCTCCTTTTTTAATAAAATCCTGGACATTTTGAGCATAACAATAATTTGAAATTGATATTAAAACCAAAAGGAAAGAGAAGATTGTTATTGAAAGCATTTTTGATTTCATAATTCATCCTATTTATAATTAGTCGAAAAGTGAGTTATTTATTCCTTCGTTTCCAGCAGAAATATCAGGTCTATATAATTCGGTCGAAGCTAAAGGAATAAACTTAGTCCAACCGCTTTCGGAAATTATATTTTTAGATATTGCATTTTTGTATGCGTTAACTTTTGCACTTAATTCGTCAGCCTGATATAAGGCGATTGCTTCTAATGTTTTAGGAACTACTGGGGTAGCGAATTCTAACTTGCCCTGATGACTAAGAACTAGGTGGATAAGGCAATTTTTCAATTCTTCGGGGAAAAGCGGAATTTTATTAATCTCTTCATTTAGGCGCATTGCCGAAATTACAATATGTCCGAGCAATTTTCCTTTATCCGTATAATCGAAGGAATTATCGTAGCTTAACTCTTCCGTTTTCCCAAAATCATGCATCATAGCTCCGCTGATCAGCAAATCACGATTAATTTCCGGATGGATATCGCAAATTAAATCACAAATTCTTATAATTTCTAAAGTATGCTCAATTAAACCATGAAGATAGGCATGATGCCAGGTCTTTCCAGCAGGGGCTAACGAAAATTTTTCAATTCCTTTTTCATCAAATATATTCTCTAATAATTTCTTTAAGTGTAAATTCTGAATTTTTTTAATTCGGCCAGTAAATTCAGAAACCATTTGACCCTTATCTTTTTTAGATTTAGGTAAAAAATCTGCCGGCGATATGTTATCCGAAATATCCGGCTTTGTGATAGCGGAAACTTTGATTTGAAGATTACCTTGATAATCTTCAATGTTACCGACGACTTTAACTACATCTCCTACTTTAAGTGCAGTAAGATAATTTTCAAATTTTTCCCATATATTGGCAGTTAAAGTTGCAGATTTATCGCCTAATTCCAGAAATAAATAAGGCTTATTCTGCTTAGTATTTTTGATTTCAATTTTTCTTAATAAAAGGAACTGATCGATATGATCATTTTTTGAAAGGTTTGAAAGATCAGGCTGTTTTAGCATTAAAATTCCCAGATATTATTTCCGGAATTAAATTATAAAATTTTTTACTAAATATCACCTATTAAAAAATAATATTTATTCTGTTTTAATAAGGTCAAAAGAACTTTCTTTCGGAAGATGAGCTACAACTGTTCTATTAAGTAAATCGATTGAAACAGCAACGGATTTTTCATTTTTAACATCTATAATTGTACCGATAACACCTTCAAAAGGACCATCTTTAATGAGGATTTTTTTCCCTGTCAGCAAACCTTCAGTAACTTCAACATCTGAATTACTTGTTAGAAATAATTTTAAATTATTAATTTGCCAGTCAGGAATTTTTGCAGGTCTGCCATGATCAAATATACAGCGGACTATATATTCATTTTCGAGAGAAATCATTCTTTCTTTTTCATCTGCAAAAATAAATATATAACCCCTAAGAAGCGGTTCAGTTACTTTTTTCTTTCTATCACTCCATTGTTTCAATTTTGTAACTGATGGTAAATAATGTTCTATGCCTAACCCCTGTAATTCTCCAGCTGCTTTAAATTCGCATCGCGGTTTAGTATAAAGAGCAAACCAGGATTTATTAGAATTTGAAATTTCCAACTATTAATTCCTCAGAAAATTAAAAATCACCATATTTAATTTTTAACCACAGGTCTGCCGACTGAATAATAAATAAACTCATTTGCCTTCATTTTTTCAACGTCATAAAGATTCCTGCCGTCAAAAATTACCGGTTCTTTCAAAAGAGATTTAATTTTAGCAAAATCCGGGTTTCTGAATTCATTCCATTCAGTAACTATAATTAAAGCATCTGCGTTATTCAATGCTTCATAAGAGTTTTCAGCATAATCAATTTTATCTCCGAACTTCTTTTTTGTTGTCTCCATAGCTTCGGGATCAAATGTAGAAACAAAAGCCCCATTTTTTAATAAATTATTTATTAAATCAAATGACGGAGCATCACGAACATCGTCTGTGTTGGGTTTAAATGCAAGACCCCATAGAGCAAATTTTCTGCCATTAATATTACCATTGTAGTATGATAAAATCTTTTGAAAGAACAATAATATTTGATTTTTGTTAACAGCAACAACAGATTTTAAAATTTTGAAGTCATAATTTTTCTCGTTTGCAGTATTAACAAGTGCCATGACATCTTTTGGGAAGCATGATCCGCCATAACCGACGCCTGGAAATAGAAATCTTT
>JAJYOQ010000412.1:2120-4259 GCA_021796135.1 Bacteroidota bacterium | reverse complement strand
ATTCCGCGGAGACTATTTAGACATGCTGGGCCTTCTAAAGCGTATAGGTTTAATAGGACTTCGGTATCGTTTCTAAAAGAGTGACGAGTGACTAGTGACGAGTGACTAGTGGTTAGTGACGAGTGACTAGTAATTAGTGACCTGCCTACCGGCAGGCAGGCGAGTGATGAGGAAAGGGCTTTATAATTGTAGATTTCGCCGTTGAATACTATTGTGTATCTGCCGTCTTCTGTGGTCATGGGTTGATGACCGGATGATGATAAATCAATTATTGATAGGCGTCGGTGCCCGAGTCCTACGTTGCCGGTTTTGTTGAAATATGTGCCTGCGTCGTCTGGGCCGCGATGGGACATGGTGTCTCTTGCGGTTATCAGTTTTTCTCTGTCAACCGGGTCGCCGTTGGTGTTTATTATGCCGAATATGCCACACATAGGGTCAATTAAAAATTAGAAATTAAAAATTAAAAAAAAGGAAAATTTGGGAATGTTTAGTTTACTTTATTTGCTCGCTTTTGTGCTTATTGCTCCTAATATTTTCATCAATTCATCGGATTCTTTTTGCAAAAAACTCAATTCATCATCAGCTTCTTTTATCTCAATGATAATTCTAATCCAGTAATTGGTCTCTCGCATTTCTTTCAAAGATATTTTTATTTTATTAACAAAATCTGGCTTTGAACTGGCTCCTTGCGCTTCTTCGTAATTTGCTCCACTCGAGGTCGAGGATTTAATAAGCTGATTTTTTATTATATCGTATTCTTTTGTCTTTGGTAATGTTCTGCAAAATTTTATCGTTCTTATTGCGAAACCAAATAATCTTTTGCCTAAACCTAAATCCATAAATCAATTATAAATTAGAAATTAAAAATTAAAAAGATAAAATTTGAAATTAGGGCGGTTTTTTCTTAACCGCTAAGGTCGCAAAGGTTCAACTAATCCTATATATACCATAGCGCGGCAAGCCGCAATTTTGAATTTTGAATGAAAGTAAAAATAATGTTGAATTTTGAATTCTTAATGAGTAGCTAGTAACAAGTGACAAGTAACTAGTGACGAGAAAAAAAATGTTGAATTTTGAATTTTGGTTGTTATTTTATTGTGGCTTTTTCGTTCCGTTTAATTCTTTTCTTCCCCTTACTCTCTGTTAGTATATTTTCTAATGAAACATTCTTAAGGAATTTTTGACGTTCTTTAGTATAATCTCCTTCCCCAGTTTCAAATTGCAAAATAAATTTTGTAGCGCCGGAGTAACCTAATTCTTTTACCAAGGCTTCCCAACCTTTCATTCTTATTTCCGCTAATGTATTATTACTCATATAGCCTCCAGTGCAATAAATTCTAATATATTCATAATTTTTATTCTTATTAAAAGAATGTGTTTTTTATAAAGTCTCACGATTCTATCATCGCAAGTTATAAAATAATCTGCTTTTGATTTTTCAGAAACTGCTATATGTAATGCATCCATTTCAGTAAACCCTAGCTTAACTAATTCTTTCGCACGTGATATATCTACAACTTCAATTTTAATATTTTCTTTCGCTAACTTAAAATACGAAAATACATACCTCTTTTTTTGCTCATTAGGATTTTTATTATTTTCAAAATAAAGTGCGTCCGATACAAGAAGCGAATAATCCCCTTTTTCAATTTTTTGCAGTAGATAAATAAAAGCATTCGACTCTAATGCTATTCTATCATGCCCTTGAAAATCAAAAGGTCTATTATATACACATAAATCAATATATAATTTTTGCATATCTCATAACTAAATACTTAGTAACTAGTGACGAGTGACGAGAGCAATTTTAATGTTGAATTCTTAATTTTGAACCTTGCCTACCGGCAGGCAGGTTCTTAATTAAATACAATTAAAGGAATTTTGAATTCTAAATGCTGAATTTTGAATGAAAGCAAAAATAATTATGAATGTTGAATTTTGAACTTAAATTAATGTTGAAGTTAAGTTAATGTTGAAGTTAAGTTAATGTTGAATTCTTAATTTTGAATTTTGAACCTTAGGGAATGTTGAACCTGCCTACCGGCAGGCAGGTGCTTAATTTTGAAAATAATAAAAATCCTAATGAGCAAAAAAAGAGGTATGTATTTTCGTATTTTAAGTTAGCGAAAGAAAATATTA
>JAJYOQ010000412.1:0-2110 GCA_021796135.1 Bacteroidota bacterium | reverse complement strand
TACCGGCAGGCAGGTGCTTAATTTTGAATGAAAGCAAAAACAATTTTGAACTGGTCCTTATTCACATATTAAGTTAGGCGTATTGAAGTTTTCTACCTTTAGGGACGGGTATTTTTCTTCCAAGTTTTTTTGCGGTTTCAATCCACTCATTAATTATTGTTTGGACATTTTTTAACGCATCGTTATAGCTTTCTCCATCCGACATGCAACCAGGAAGTTCAGGAACTTCTGCTATAAAAGCATTATCCTCTTCACTCCAATATATAACTATTTCATATTTATGCATTTTATTAATCCTTATTCAACTTGTATTTATGTATGAGATTTCTAATTTGTTTTACCTGGTAAGGTTTTGCTTTACCGTCATTAAGTGGTTGAATATTAATTATCTCTGTAATTCCTGTTTTTGAATAAATGTGATGATCACCGTTAATCCTTTCTTTGAACCCTAGTGACAATATTAATTCCTGCCTGCGGTAGGCAGGTGCTGAATTCTTAATGAGTAACTAGTAACAAGTAACTAGTAACAAGTAACTAGTGACTAGTGACGAGTAACAAGTGACAAGTAAAAAATATGACAATATATATTTACTTACAGCTTCGCCAGGTCAGTTACAGAGTAACTAGTAATGAGTAACTAGTAATGAGTGACTAGTAGGAAATAGGACAATATGTATTAAGGAATCTAATTAGGAATAATTTTTAAATATAGGGGGTGGTGATTTTTATTTGAAAAAAGAAAAATCGCTGATACCCCCAGCAATATAATTTATCTTCTAGTTAATTAAGTTAAACAAAATTTTATTATATACAAAATGAATTTGTACACAGATGTCAGCTACTATAAATTAGTCACTGATGCCCATAATATATTTAGACTAAGGATTACTAATAGCTGCCACCGATAATCCAAAATACATAAAGAACAATGGCAGCTGAATGCTTCCTACTCCTACCCACCAGGCTTCAAACTGCCCATGAAAGAGGAAGGCAATCAAAAATGACAAAATTAATATTGATAAATTATGATGGATACTAGATTCTAGATTCTGGTTACTGGATACTGAATATTGATGCTCAGTTTTGAATTTTGAATTTTGAATTTTGAATTTACTTAAGACATAACCTATCGGCAGCAAAAATAAAATTAAACCAACAATGCCGGTTTCTTCTACAATGGCTAAAGTACTGTTCCCTTTTTCCCTAATATATCTCCCGTTTTCATAATGGCTGCCGTTTGCAGCGTTATGGATATTAGGATCGCTTATTCCGTATCCAAGCCCTATTAAGCCTCCGTTTAATGCAGCCTTATATGAATCTTCATACATAAAATATCTATGGTCGCCGAAGAGAGTTTCATTTTTAAAGAAAAGTTCATGGGCTGCTTTATGTGTTGCCGGGAAGAAGTAAAAAGCAGAAGTCAGGAGACAGAAGACAGAAGTCAGGATTAAAAAAAACTTTAGATTAATTAAATTATACAGTATTATTCCCGCCATTAGTAAAAATGATAAAATTGATGCACGGGAGAAGGTTAGGAGGAGAAGGAAAAAGTTAAAAGTAAAAAGGAAAAAGGGGAAAAGGAATTTTGAATTTTGAATTTTGAATTTTGAATTAAATTTATTATAAACCTTTTCCTGTACCTTAACCTGTGCATTTGCCTTTACCTGTACCTGTACCTTTTCCTTTAACTTATTAATAATTTCCCAAATGCTCGCAGGGATTGTGAATAGGATCAATGCACCTAATGTGTTTTGATGGCTTGCGAATCCCATAAATCCCATGCCGTTGCCTCCGCTCCATGCGTCCCCGGGAATTTTAAATATTAAAGAGATTAGCGACAATAAAACAATAAAGATATTTAAAGGCAGTAAAAAGTTAAGGTCTAATCCATTTTTTGTTTTTAGATATAAATGGCTTCCGATAACAGTTCCAATAGATATAAGTGCAAAATACAGGCTGCGGGTTATTGTTATAAGTGGATAGGAAGACCAGAAGGATGTCGCAAGGCTCCATAAGGTAAAGGTAGAGGTAAAGGTTAAAAAAATCTTTAATTGTTTATTTCGGTTAATTTCTTTTATTCCGGCTATTATAAATAAAAGCAAAAGAATTG
>JAJYOQ010000411.1 GCA_021796135.1 Bacteroidota bacterium | reverse complement strand
AAAATCAGGTTATAATTCTCGTAAAGCATTTGATCCCACTTTTAATAGTAATCCCGGGACAATATATAGAAGCGGAAGCGGAAAGCCGGGTCCGAATTATTGGCAAAATGAATCCGACTATAAAATAAATGCAACGCTTGATAGTACTAATAACAATTTGTCAGCAAATGAAGTTATTACGTATACTAATAATAGTCCTGATAATCTGAATTTTTTGTGGCTTCAGCTTGATCAGAATTATCTTAAAAAAGGCTCAAGAAGCGAATTAACTTCCTCGCCCAGAGACGGAAGCAGATTTTATGGGGGTGATGAATTAACTTCAGTGAGTATTAAATTTCACGGCAAAACTACCAAAGCAGATTATATTGTTTCAGATACCAGAATGCAGATAAGACTGCCCGAAGTTTTGAAAGCACATGGTGATAAAATAGAAATATTAGTTAATTATAATTTCAATATCCCGCCTCCAAACTATGGAAGATGCGGTTACCTTGAAACTAATTACGGAAAAATATTTGAACTTGCACAATGGTTTCCCCGAATGGCGGTCTATGACGATATAAAAGGTTGGAATAATCTTCCGTTTTTAGGCGCCGGTGAATTTTATTTAGATTACGGAAATTATGATGTATATCTAAATGTTCCCGGAGATGAAATTGTAGTTGCATCCGGTAAATTAGAAAATCCGAATGAAGTCTTGTCAAAAAAAGAAATTAAACTTCTAAAACTTGCTGAAAATAGTGACAAAACAATAACTATAAGAAGTGATAAAGATGTTATAAATTCCCGCAAAGCAGATAAAGGAAGATTAACCTGGCACTTTAAAATGGAAAATTCACGTGATTTTTCCTGGGCTTCTTCAAAAGCATTTATTTGGGACGCAGCTAGAATCAATTTACCTGATGGGAAAAAATCAATAGCTATGTCTGTATATCCTATTGAAAGCGAAGGTCAAAATGCATGGAGCCGTTCTACTGAATTTTTGAAATATAGTGTAGAAATTTTCTCAAAGCACTGGTTCGAATATCCATATCCTGCAGCAGTAAATGTTGGCGGACCTGTTGGCGGTATGGAATATCCGGGCATTGTTTTTTGCCATTGGAAAGCGACCGGAAAATCTTTGTGGATGGTAACCAATCATGAAATTGGACACACATGGTTCCCAATGATTGTCGGCTCAAATGAAAGAGAATTTGGATGGATGGATGAGGGAATGAACACATTTATTGATATTTTATCATATTCCAAGTTTAATAATGATGAATTTGGTCTTAAGAGAGATGGAGAATATGCTCCTAAAGGCGGAAACCCTGCAAGAGAAATTGTCCCCTTTTTAACAAGTAATAATTCAATGCCGATTATGTCATATTCTGATGAAATTCCCGGAAGATTTGAGCATACAATTTATTATTATAAAACTTCTTTGGGACTTGTTATGCTGAGAGATTTAGTTCTGGGAAAAGACCGATTCGATTATGCATTTAGGAATTATATAAAAGACTGGGCATTCAAACATCCCTCCCCCGAAGATTTTTTTAGAGATATGAATAACGGTTCCGGTGAAAATTTAAATTGGTTTTGGAAAGAATGGTTCTATAAAACATATACACTGGATCAAGCTGTGGACAGTGTAAAATATGTAGATAATGACCCATCAAAAGGGAGCTTGATTACAATCGAGAACAAGAATCAAATGGTTATGCCTGTGGAAGTTGAAGTAAAGGAATCAAACGGTAAAACCGGCAGAATAAAATTACCTGTTGAGATATGGGAAAGAGGAGGATTATGGACTTTCAAATATAATTCAACTTCTAAAATTGATACAGTGAAGATTGACCCTGATGATGCTCTTCCTGATATTAATCCCGATAATAATGTTTGGACAGGTAATAAATAATTTTTATTATGTATCAAACTTATCAAAAAAATTAAGTTGAGATACCGATAATATTTCGTCAAAGGAAAGCCCTAATAAAGTTAACACAGAATCGGCTATGGGCTTTAATTGTTTATCAACATAATGTTGATAGTCTATATCGCTTATATCTAATTCTATAGGGACTGGACCTCTTTTTGTAATTACGTATTCAATATATCCGGTTACTGCATTTATCATTCTTGCAGCCCTGACTTGCGGAGGTATATTCTTTACGTATTGTTCAACATCTTTCCTAAGACGTTTTCGATAAATTAATTTATTATCTAATTCACCTGAGTAAACTTTTTTTACTACACTCTTGATCCAATCATAAACTTCCATATTGTTAAAAATACGATTATATAGTTCTGCCTGAAAATCCTTTGCAAGTCGTGTCCAGTCTGATCTTACTGACTCCATTCCCACAAAGTCAAGTTCTTCTTTACCGTTCTTAAATAATAAACCTGCATAACGTTTTTTAGCGCCGAATTCGCTTCCTCTGGCGTGCGTTAAAATAAATTTTCGATAATATTTTTCATATTCTATTTCAAGATAAGATTTTACGTTGAAATCCTTCTCCAATTTTTCAACCCAATATTCATTTAGTATTCCGGCAAGTCTTTGACCATTGGAATCAGGATCAGTACCCTCTCCCGTTTTTAATTTCACAAAAAGAGAATCCGTATCTCCATATAAAACTTCATATCCGTTGTTTTCTAAAAATTTTTTACTCCCTAATAATAGCCACTGTCCTGAGCCGGTAATAGCCGTAGGAAGATTAGGATGATAAAACCTGCATCCATACGAGCCCATTACTCCATAGAAACTGTTCATTAATATTTTAATTGCCTGTGAAAGATGTGAATCTTTATTTCTTTTAGCTTCTGTTCTTTTTCTCATTAATTCTTCGATAAATTCAGGGAGAAAATGTTTCGAATATGAAAATTTAATTCCGACAGGAGTTGTTCTTGTATCAATATCTGAATAAAGCCGAGACACAGGATCAATTTTAAATGTTAAAATAATTGTTGGGTATAAGCTTTTAAAATCAAGGACAATTACATCGTCATAAATACCCGGCAAAGGCTCTAATACATGACCGCCTGCAGCATGATCCTGTAATTTAATGTCATTCACGTTTGATGCTACCAAACCAATCCTATGAATTTTAGGAAGAAGAAAATGGTCAAATGCCGCTGTCATCATACCAAGCTGATCTATTAGTAACCCTGATAATTTTGATCGTTTTACCGACAGATCAATTAAACCGGTTTTATTAAATATTTCTGTTACAAGCTCTGCATCTTTAAGATTATATTCAGCAAATTTTTTCTTGTCGTTTTTAAATAACCTTTCAATTTCTTTAATTTTATTTTTGTCCGATGTTATTGTTTTCCCTTCTCCTAATAATTCTTTTGCTACTGTATCAAGTTTAAAGTCTTCAAAAGTATAAAAAGCGGAACGCAAAGCCGGAGGTCCGTCTATTACTATCCTGCCCGGAATATATGCAAAATATCCTCCGGATTTCCTTTTTCTTAATGAAGCTTTTGATTTTCCCCTTCCTAAAATAAATGGAATTTCAAGTTCGAGAAATTTCTTTTCTAAAAACATTAAATCAAAACCAATAACATGCCACCCGACTATAATATCTGGATCAGCAATAAAATACCATTGCATGAATGCATCTATTAATTCCTTTTCATTTGCGAATAATTTAACATTTTTTGATATTCTCTTAACACTATCGCCTAGCATAAAAACAATCTTATCTTCCTCTTCGCCGGTCAAATGAACGGCAATTGAATATAGCATGTCGTTACTTACGCCCGTTTCAATATCTATAGAAAGAATTTTAAATTTAATGTCAATTGCGGCAGGTTTTACTTTTGGATTCCTAAACGTTAGAATTTTCTCACCTAGATTTGAAGCTCCGGAAATATTCATTTGCGCATTAATAAATCTCTCCATTAAATATCTTCTGGAAGGATCTACATCAGATTCATATGTAGGAATATTTCTTTTTCGTAATTCCTCATCTGCTTTTTTCAATTCACGCATAGTAGAAAAATAGACCGCATCCAAATCAATCCCGTCAAAAGATTTTAAAGGTAAAGATTTTCTGGTAAAATTTATTCCATTTAGGTCAAAAACCGAATCATGATTGATAAAAAATACCGGTTTAACATTATCAATAATAATTTTGACCGGGATTAGCGAATCCGACTTCCCGTAAAAAGTTATTATATTTTTCCCGCGAACATCCTGATATTCACTAGTCAAAATAAATATGTTTATATTTTCTTCGGATTGATTCATCTAAAATTATTAAACATTTTCAGTTTACTAAATTATTTA
>JAJYOQ010000410.1 GCA_021796135.1 Bacteroidota bacterium | reverse complement strand
TTTTAATAACCGCCATGAAATTGTATAAGTAATTAAATATCAATAATTTCACTTTAATAAATTTCTAATTATAATAAGATAAGGGCACATAATGAAGTATTTTAATCCGGTTTTTTTAATCTTTATTATATTGTTTTCATTCAGCAATTATGCTCAAAAACAGAAATCTTCGAATGAAAACAATCCAATGAACGCTGAAACATTTTCTGGTTTAAAATTAAGGGGCATAGGACCGGCACTTACTTCAGGGAGAATTTCCGATTTCGCAGTGAATCCAGAAAATCCAGCTGAATATTATGTGGCTACTGCTTCGGGCGGAGTTTGGAAAACTGAAAATGATGGTACTACTTGGCAGCCTATTTTTGATAAGGAAGGCTCCTTTTCAATAGGTTGTATAACAATGGATCCAAATAATCATAACATAATATGGGTAGGTTCCGGAGAGAACAATAGTCAAAGAAGTGTTTCATACGGTGATGGTGTTTATAGTTCTGATGATGGCGGTAAAAACTGGAAAAATATGGGATTAAAAACCTCCCAGCATATTGGAAAGATTATAATTGATCCTAAGAACTCAAATATTGTATATGTTGCAGCTCAAGGACCGCTTTGGGCATCAGGCGGAGATCGTGGTCTATATAAAACTATTGATGGCGGAAAAACTTGGAAAGCGGTTTTGACTATTAGCGATAATACCGGTGTAAGTGATTTAGTAATGGACCCAAGAGATAATAATGTTCTTTATGCTGCAGCTTATCAAAGACGAAGACATGTCTTTACGCTTATTGACGGAGGTCCGGAATCAGCCATATATAAGTCTACTGATGCAGGTGAAACATGGAGCAAATTAACAAATGGTATTCCTAAAGTTGACTTAGGCAGAATAGGAATTGCGATCTCACCTGTTAATCCGGATATTCTATATTCTATTATTGAAGCCGAAGGAGACAATGGAGGAGTATTCCGTTCAACAGATAGAGGCGCTTCCTGGGAAAAAAGATCGGGTTACATGACTACAAGTCCGCAATATTATAATGAAATTTATTGTGATCCTAAAAATGAAAATCGGGTTTATGCTTTGGATACATATCTACATGTTTCTGATGATGGCGGCAAAACATTCAAACCCTTAGGAGAAAAAAATAAACATGTTGATAATCATGCTATTTGGATAAATCCAAATAATACAAATTATTATTTGGTCGGTTGTGACGGAGGAATATATGAAACATTCGATCGCGGTTCAAATTGGTTGTTCAAAAGTAATTTGCCGGTAACTCAATTCTACAATGTTGCTGTTGATAATACAAAACCGTTTTATTTTATATACGGTGGCACTCAAGATAATAATAGTCTTGGCGGACCTACACAAACTAATAGCGCCTCAGGTATAGTTAACTCTGATTGGTTTGTCACGACAGGCGGGGATGGGTTTGTTTCGAAAGTAGACCCAAATGATCCCAATATAGTTTATGCTGAATCACAATATGGAGTTCTGGTTCGTTATGATAAGAAAAGCGGAGAACAAACAGGTATTCAACCTCAACCCGGAATTGGGGAGGCACCGTTTAGGTGGAATTGGGATTCTCCTATTATTGTTAGTCATTTCAAATCACAAGGAGAACATTCGAGTAATAAAATTTATTTTGCTGCAAATAAATTATTTGAAAGTACAGATCAAGGCGATAGTTGGAAAGAAATTAGCGGAGATTTGACACGTCAAATTGATCGTGATAAATTAAAGGTTATGGGAAAGGTTTGGAGTGTTGATGCAGTTGAGAAAAATGCATCTACCTCATTATTTGGAAATATTGTATCGCTTACCGAATCACCAGTTCAAGATGGAATGATATACACTGGCAGTGATGATGGTCAAATAAGTGTTACTCAAGATGATGGTAAAAACTGGGATAAATATACAAGTTTCACCGGAGTTCCTGAAACTACTTATGTGAGCTGCTTACTAGCTTCACAATTCGACCGAAACACTGTTTATGCAGCTTTTGATAATCATCAAAGAAATGATTTTTCCCCTTATATACTGAAAAGTTCTGATGCCGGAAAAACCTGGAAATCAATTGTAGGCAATTTACCAAAAAATGGATATGTTCATTCGATCATTGAAGATTATAAAAATCCAGATCTGCTCTTTGCAGGAACAGAATTTGGTTTATTCTTTACTATTGATGGCGGTTTGAATTGGGTTCAATTAAAAGGTAACCTTCCAACAATTGCAGTTATGGATTTGGCAATACAGAGTCAAGAAAGTGATTTAGCAGTTGCGACTTTCGGTAGAGGTTTTTACATCTTAGATAATTATTCACCATTACGTTATTTAAGTGCCGATTCATTACAAAAAGAAAGTTTACTTTTCCCGGTAAAAAATCCTTTATTATTTATTCCTTCTCAGCCGCTTGGAGATAATGGAAAAGCTTCCCAAGGTGCAGGATATTTCACGGCAGATAACCCTCCGTTTGGAGCAACATTTACTTATTATCTTAAAGAATCTATAAAAACAAAAAAAGCAATAAGGCAGGAAGCAGAAAAGAAACTAATTAAAGAGGATAAGCCAGTTCCTTTCCCTTCGCAAGATGAACTAAGACAGGAAGATAATGAACAAAAACCTTATTTGTTATTTACAGTTTTTGATGATTCAAACAACGTAGTAAGAAAATTAACAGCTCCCGCAACAGCAGGTATAAATAGAATTACATGGGATTTGCGTTATCCTTCGACTGATCCGATTAAAACTCCCGGGAAAGAATTTTCAAATTCAAGTGATGGTTTGCTGATATCTCCCGGTTCATATTCAGTAACACTTTCAAAATGTGTTGACGGAGTTACTACATTATTGAACGGACCGCAAAGATTTTCAACAGTAATTCTAAATGACGTTACTCTGCCTGCTCCTAATAGGGAGAAACTAGCTGAGTTTCAGAAGAAAGTTGCCGAATTAAACAGAGCTGTCATGGGAGCTGTTAATGCAGCAAACAACCTGGCTGAAAAAATTAAATTAATTAAAACAGCTATTCTTAATACACCTAATTCAGATTTAGGAATAATGAGTCAAGCAGATTCTATACAAGTTAAAGATGAGGTAATTATTCGTCAGCTTACCGGCGATAAGAGTCTGATCAGCAGAAATATTAACGTACCGCCTTCAATAGTTGATCGTGTACAAGCTATTATTGGCGACGAGTGGCAATCATCTTCATCTCCTACAAAAACTGACAAAGATAATTATGATAATGCAAGTGAATTGTTCTCGCGGCTTCTTCCAAATCTCAGAACTCTAATTGAGATTGATTTGAATAATTTACAAAATAAGTTGGAATCTATAGGAGCACCCTGGACACCAGGACGGATTCCGGATTGGAAAAAATGATTTTAGTGGAACCTATCAAATAGTAATTTAAGAGTAGTAAGAATCACTACAGAAATAAATACGGGGCGAATAAATTTCGCCCCCTTTTTTATTACTAAACCAGAACCTAATTTAGCACCAAGCACTTCACCGATTGCCATGGCTATGCCTGCAGAAAATATTATTTGACCGGCAATTAAGAACAGAACAAATGAAACAATGTTGCTCGTAAAGTTCATAACCTTTGTAAACCCAGTTGCTTTTGTAAAATTAAAACCTAAAATTGTGACAAATGCTATTGCCCAGAATGAACCTACGCCGGGACCAAAAAAACCATCATAAAAACCTAATAATAATCCGAAAATTGGGTAAAATACTTTTTTAGAAAGTCTGGGATGGATATCAATATCCCCAAGATTCGGTTTCGTGAATGTATAAATAATAATTGCTATTAATAAAAACGGAATTATATTATTCAAAACCTTTCCGGGAACTTGCTGTACAGTCCATACACCTATAGAAGCCCCTATAAATGTAAAGAATATACCAAGAAGTGATTCTTTTATAACCACAGCACCCTTTTTTATATAATAATACGATGCTGTAAAACTACCGAAGCTTGATTGAAATTTATTTGTACCGAGAGTAACATGTGGAGGATATCCAAAACTTAGAAGAGCGGGGATAGTAATTAATCCGCCTCCGCCGGCAATTGAATCAACTAAACCGGCAAAAAATCCCGTAAATAATAAAAGCGGATAAAGGATAAAAGGATTAGTCATCTGATAATTATTGGTTAAAGAATAGTGAATATGGACGGGTTATTTCTTCTTCTAGCTGATCTAAGCTCACATTTCTCGATTTCCTAATAAATTCTTTCCCCTTAATAAAAAACAATATAGTTGGTACTGCAAAAACATT